>JAGQJJ010001213.1 GCA_020430675.1 Myxococcales bacterium | reverse complement strand
TCGTCGGCGCCGACCTCGCCGCGCCGGGCGCCACCGTGCGCGGCAACGGCTCGATCGACCTCACCGCCAAGGGCTCGCCCTCGCGGGCCCTGGCCGTCAACCTGGCCACCGACCTCGACGGCCTCGAAGTGCGCGCCGGCGATGCGTTCATCAAACCCGCCGGCACGCCGCTCGTGGCCCAGGCCACCGCCACCGCCGCCGAGGGCGGCGCGGTCGACGTGCCGAGCTTTGCGCTGCGCCTCGGCCCGCTCGACGCCAAGGGCAGCTTCCGCCGCGCCGCCAACGGCAGCCTCGACGCGCGCGTCACGCTCGAACGCTTTGCGCTCGGCGAGCTGGCGCGCCTGCTGCCCGCCATGGCCGACAACGCCTTCGCCGCCGCCCGCATCGGCTTCCGCGCCGCCGTCGCCGGCAACCCGGCCCAGCCGGCCAGCATCGAAGCGCGCCTCGAAGACTTCTACTTCGCCCAGGGCCGCAGCACGCTCACCGGCAACGCCACCGTGCAGAACCCCGACGCGCCGCGCATCCGCTTCGACTTCAACGCGCCCAACCTCGACCTCGACGAGCTCTTGCCGCAGGGCGGCGGCGAAGAGGCCCCGGCCGACGACGGCCCGGTGGCCATCCCCGACATCGTGCGCCGCATCGACGCCGAGGGTGCCGTACGCGCCGCGCGCGGGCGCATGAACCAGATCGACTTCACGACGCTGGTCGCCGCGCTCACGATGAAAAACGGCATCCTGACGCTGACCTCGATGGACTTCGACGCCTATGGCGGCCACTTCAGCGCCGCGCGCACCAAGGTCGACCTGAGCCGCGAGCAGCCCAGGTTCGACCTGCAAATGACCCTGCGCGACGTCGACGCCAACCAGATCCTGACCCATCAGGCCAACCTGCCGAACACCGTCAGCGGCCGCCTCAACACCGAGATGAGCATCGCCGGCGCCGGCCTCGCCTGGGAGCAGATCTCGCAATCGCTCAGCGGCGACCTGGGCCTCGGCCTGCAGCGCGGCAAGTTCGAGAAGCTCGATCTCGAACAGGCCACCCTCGGCGGCCTCGTCTCGAAGGTGCCTCTGCTGAAGCTCGACAAGCGCACCAGCACGCAGCTCAAGGATCTGGCCGGCCGCTTCAAGGTCGAGAAGGGCCGCATGACCCTGGTGCAGCCGATGAAGACCGAGACCGCCCAAGGCCCGCTCGAACTCAGCGGCTCGATCGGCCTCGACAAGACGCTCGACCTGCGCGGCACCCTGCAATTGCAGCCGGCGGTCATCGCCCGCCTCTCGGGCAACAAACTCAAGCTCGACCGCGCCCTGCCCGTGGGCCTCAAGCTCGGGGGCACGCTGCTCGACCCCAAGGTCAGCGGCCTCGAGACCGAGGCGCTCGGCGCCGCCCTCGGGCGTCCAGCGCCATAGATCGCCCGTCGGCGAGAGCCAGACCAGGCCCCGTCGGTCCGGCGTTGTCA
>JAGQJJ010001212.1 GCA_020430675.1 Myxococcales bacterium | reverse complement strand
CCGCTGTCGGCGCCTCGACTGGCTCGCGACGGGTACTTTCCCCGGGTTCTGCCAGGGCCGGTCGCGATGTCGGTCTGGTCAAGCGCGGACCCTCCAGTCCACGCGTGCGCTCGCGCAAGGCGAAAGCCCAGGTTCGAGTTGCGGTTGCCGGGCGAGTTCCAGTTGCGGTTCGCCGCCCGGACGTTCCTGGCGTTGCTGTTCCAGGAGCCGCCTCGGTTGACCCGGTTCGAGCCTGTTCGACCGACACCACGTCTCTTCATCGCATGACCCCCCTCAGGCGTCCACCGGCGGGCGCCGGCGGAGCTGTTCGCGGCGCCAGCCGAGGGCGTCGGCGTGGGCAGTGGTGGCCAAGGCGGCGGTGTAGCCGGCCTGGAGCGCGTCGGCGTTGATGCGGCCTGAAGCATAGAGGGCCTCCCACCGCGCTCGGGCGGCGGCGTACCGGCGTCGGCGGCGCGGCGAGAGCCGCAGCGCGCCGGGCAGGACGCGGAAGCCGAGGAAGGGCAGGCCCTGTTCGCTTTGGCCAGAGCGCGCGGTGTCTTTGATGATGAGCCGCCGCGACCGCCAGGCGAAGTCGCGCAGGGCGCGGAGGGTGTCGCGGGCTTCGGCTTTCGAGTCGCACCACCACACGATGTCATCCATGTAGCGCACCAGCGCGCTCACGCGCAGGGTCTCGAGAAGGTAGCGGTCGAGGGCGTCGAGATAGCTGTTGGCGAAGTACTGCGAGGTGAGCGCGCCGATGGGCAGGCCGCGGCCCGAAGGGCAAGGCGTGCGGGCGAGGATGCGGTCGATCAGGGCGAGCAGGCCGGGGTTCTTGAAGCGGCGCGCGAGCACTTCGCGCAGGCGATCGTGGTCGATGCTGGCGAAGTAACTCTGCACGTCGGCGGCGACAAACCACGGGAAGCGCCGCGCGTGGTGCTGGGCCCGCTGCACGGCGGCGAGCGTGCCCTTGCCTTCGCGGCAGGCGAAGGTGTCGGCGACCAGCGCGCGTTCCAGCACCGGGCCGGCGTGGGCCATCAAGGCGTGGTGCAGCACGCGGTCGGGGAAGCACGGGGCGAGGATCTGGCGCCGCTTGGGGTCGTGGATGAAGAAGCGCGTCCAGCGGCCGATGGGGGCGGCATGGGAACGGATGGCTTCGCCGAGCTGCGCGAGCGAGTGGTCAAGGTGGCGGGCGAAGCGCTCGGCCGGCTCACCGTGGGCGGCGCCGCGCGCGGCGCGCCAGAAGGCGGTGGCCAGCGTGTCGAGGGTGGCGATGTCGTCGAGCGACAGCGGGCTGCGGCGGGGCAAGTCAGGCCTCCTCGGCGACCGGCGCTTGTCGGGCGGCAGCGAGGCGATCGAGGAAGGCCGCGGCATACCGCTCCATTCGCGCGGGGCCGACGCCGGGGATGGCGGCCAGATCCTTGGTGCTGCTCACGCCGCCGGTGACCATGGCGGCGAGCTGCTCATTGTTGAAGATGGCG
>JAGQJJ010001211.1 GCA_020430675.1 Myxococcales bacterium | reverse complement strand
ACCGCGTGCAGCGACGGCGCGCCGCGCTATGTGGCGCTGCCGGCGCCGCTCGATCTGGCCCAGAACAAAAAGCGCGGGCTGACGCTGCACTTCAAGCCGCTCGATGCGCTCTCGTGCACCGGCACGTTGCAGGGCGCCAGCTACAACACCTTCGCCGAGATGGGCGCGCGCCGCGCGTTTGCCGCCAGCGCGCCGCTCGCCGATGGGCGCGTCCTGATCGCCGGTGGCGCGGTCGAGGTCGATGGCGAGGTCTTCCGCGCCGACGAGACGGCCGACGCCTGGGAGATCTATGCCCCAGGCGAGAGCCTGTTTCTGCCCGGCATCGACCGCGCGCAGGCCATCGAGCCGCGCGCGATGATCGCGCCCCGGGTGGCGGCGCAGGCGTTTCCCTATGCCCCGAAGGGCGCCGATCGGCCGGGCGTGCTGGTGGTCGGCGGCGTGCCGGCGATGCGGCGGGGCACCTTCCCATTCGGTCCGCTGGCGCCGGTCGAGGGCCCGATCAGCCGCCCCGAGGCCGAGTTCTTCGACCCCGAGAAGGGCGTCTTCGCCCCGGTGCTCTTTGCCGACGGCGCGGTGCTCAGCGAGCGCTTCCTGACCGGCGGCGCGGTCGACGACGCGGGCCGCGTGGTGCTCGTCGGCGGCGTGCAATGGCCCGAGGGCGCGCCAAGCGGGCGCATCGAGATCATCGAGGGCGATACCCTGCGCACGCTCGACCTGCCGCCCGACGCGCAGAGCCGCCCCACCGGGCTGTTCGGGCCGACGGTGACGCCGCTGGGCGAGGGGCGATTTTTCATCTGGGGCGCCGACGCCCGCGGCTGCGGCGAGCAGCCCGGCTGGCTGTTGATGCTCGAACCGACGCCGCGCATCGGCCCGCTGGAGGTCATCGCCGACGACCCGGTGCTGCGCTGCGGCGACGAGATCGGCGACCGGCGCTGGTACCCCACGGCCTATCACGTCGCCGCGCGGCTGCCCGACGCCGACGGCCACGCCCGGGTGCTGATCACCGGCGGCATCATCGCCGGCACGGTGGGCCTCATCTCGAACCCCGACCCGGGCGATGGCCGCAAGCCCAATGCCTTCGTCGCCGAGATCGACATCGCCGGACGCACGGTGCAGCTGCACCCGGTCACCGCCGACTTCGAAGCGCAGGGCCGCCTCAAGCGCGCCTTCCACCGCGCCGCGCGGGTCGCCGACGACCGCGTGCTGTTGACGGGAGGCTGGGTGGCGCTCGAAACCTCGACCGCGCTCTACACCGCCGACGATGCGCTGCTCTATACCGACGGCCGCCCGGCGGGCCGCATCTCGGTGCTGCCGCAATCGCTGGCCGCGCAGCGCCTGGGCCACCTCAGCGTCGAGCTGCCCGGCCGGGGCGTTCTGCTCGCCGGCGGCCTGAGCCGCAAGCCGGGCGAAGGCTTCCAGATCAGCCCCGA
>JAGQJJ010001210.1 GCA_020430675.1 Myxococcales bacterium | reverse complement strand
ATCCTGCTCTACAACCTCGCCCGCGCGTCCGAAGAGATGGGCGATCCGGAGCAGGCGATCACCCATTACAAGACCTACCTCGCGCGCATCCCACAAAACGCTGAGGATCGCGGTGAGGTCGAGACGCGCGTCCGGGTGATGGAGAAGACGGTGCAGGCCGCGCGCCTGGCCCGCATCACCATTCAGGGCGTGCCGGTCGGGGCCAAGGTGCTCATCGACGAGCAGCCGGCCGAAGATCCGATCGACGGCGCCTATCGCGTCGAGCCCGGTGCGCATCGCGTGCAGGTGGTCACGCCCGACCATGTCTGGGCGCATGAGGTCACCCTCGCCGCGGGCCAGCCGATCACGCTGACGTACGAAGCGGCGCCCGCGCCACCCCCGCCGCCTCCGCCGCCCTCGGGCCCGAGCACGCAGGCGCTCGTCGGCTACATCACCGGCGGCGTGGGCGCGGCCAGCCTGATCATCGGCGGCGTGTTCTGGGGGCAGGCGCAGAGCGCGGTCGACGACTACGACGCGGCCAAGGCGGCCATCCTGCGCGGCGGCGACCGGGCGGCGCTCGACGCGCTGGCGGTCAAGAAGCAGAACGCGCAGGACGACGCGGAGTCGAGCGCGACTGCGGCCTACGTCTTCTGGGGCATCGGCGGCGCCGCGCTGGCCGCGGGCTCGGCGCTGGTCGTGCTCGACCTGCTGGGCATGCCGGTGCTCGATATGGCCGTCGTGCCCACCGCGGGTGGCATCGGCGTGGCGGGCACCTTCTGACCGGTACGGTCAGTTGAGAAAGCCCCCCTGTTCTGACATCTTGAGCCCCGATGAAGCGCCTCCTCACGTTGCAGGTGAACGGCGAGCCCCGTACGGTGGCCGCTCATGGGCATCACACGCTGCTCGAAGTGCTGCGCTACGACCTGGGACTGACCGGCTCCAAGCAGGGCTGTGACAAAGGCGATTGCGGCGCCTGCACGGTGCTGATCGACGGCGAACCGGTGCTCTCGTGCTGCACGCTGGCCGCCACCGTGCCCGCCGAGGCGCCGATCACCACCATCGAGGGCCTCGCCGGCAAGGACGGCCTCGACCCGGTGCAAGACGCCTTCGACCGCTGCGGCGCGCTGCAATGCGGCTTCTGCCAGTCGGGCATGATGCTCAGCGCCCGCGCCCTGCTCAACCGCGACCGCGATCCGAGCGACGCGGCCATCCGCGAGGCGCTCTCGGGAAACCTGTGCCGCTGCACGGGCTACACCCAGATCTTTGAAGCCGTGCGCCTCGCCGCCGCCTTGCAGCGCGGCGACGCGCCGGTCGAAGCGACCGAGCCCGCCGAGGGCCGACAGGTGCTCGGTGGGCGGCATCGCAAGGTCGACGGCCACCTCAAAGCCACCGGTCGCGCGGTCTACACCGATGACCTCACCCGCCCGCGCATGCTGCACGCCCGCATCTTGCGCAGCCCGCACGCGCACGCCGAGATCG
>JAGQJJ010001209.1 GCA_020430675.1 Myxococcales bacterium | reverse complement strand
CGGCGCCCATCTGGCCGGCGCCGACGACCCCGATCACGTTGATGTCTTCGGCCTTCATTTCAGCGCTCCACCACGACGGCCACCGCCTCGCCGCCGCCGATGCACAGGCTGGCGAGGCCGCGTTTGGCGTCGCGGGCCTGCATGGCGTACAGCAGCGTCACCAGGATGCGCGCCCCGCTGGCGCCGATGGGGTGCCCGAGCGCAACCGCGCCGCCGTTCACGTTGACGCGCTCGGCGGGCAGCTTCGAGATCTCGTTGACCGCCAGCGAGACCACCGAGAACGCCTCGTTGACCTCGTACAGATCGATGTCGCCGGGCGTGAGCGAGAGCTTGTCGAGCACCTTGTTGATGGCGTAGGCCGGCGCGGTGGTGAACCACTCGGGCGCCTGGGCGTGCTGGCTGGTGCCGGTGATGCGGGCCAGGATGGGCAGGCCGTGCTCGCTGGCGTAGGCCTCGCTGGCCACGATGAGCGCCGCGGCGCCGTCGTTGATGCTGCTGGCGTTGGCGGCGGTGACGGTGCCGTCCTTGGCAAACGCGGGGCGCAGGCCGGCCATCTTCGCCGGCTGGCCGCGTCCGGGCTCTTCGTCGGTGTCGACCTGCAGCGCCGGGCCCTTGCGCTGGGGCACCTCGACCGCGACGATCTCGGCGGCAAACGCGCCCGCCTTCTGGGCCGCCAGCGCCTTCTCATAGCTCTGGCGAGCGAAGGCGTCCTGGTCCTCGCGGCCGATATTGCAGTCCTTGGCGCAGATCTCGGCCGCGTTGCCCATGTGGAAGTCGTTGTAGACGTCCCAGAGGCCGTCCTTGACCATGCTGTCGATGACCTGCTTGTGGCCCATGCGCATGCCGTCGCGGGCGTCGGGCAGCAGGTAGGGGGCGCGCGACATGTTCTCCATGCCGCCGGCGACCACCACCTGGGCGTCGCCGCAGCGGATGGCCTGGGCGGCGAGCATGACCGCCTTGAGGCCCGAGCCGCAGACCTTGTTGATGGTGGTGCAGGGCACGCCCTTGGGCAGCCCGGCGAAGAGCGCCGCCTGACGGGCCGGCGCCTGGCCGAGCCCGGCGGGCAGCACGCAGCCGAAGATCACCTCGTCGATCGAGTCGGGCGAGACCCCGGCGCGGGTCAGCGCCGCTTGGATCGCCACCGCCCCGAGCCGCGGCGCGGGCACTGAAGCGAGCGCCCCACCAAAGCTGCCGATGGGCGTGCGCGCCGCCCCCACGATGACCGCGTTCTGCATGCCGCTGGCCTCCTTTGCATCAGGTCGCTCGGGTGCTATCAAGGGACGATGCGCATGTCAACGCCGAGCGCGAGCGCCGCTGTGCTGCTCGCCACCCTCGCCCGAAAACTGCGGGATCGAATCTGCTGCGCGTCGCGATCCCACACCATCTCCGGCCTTGCTCGCTCTTGGCCCCTGCGGGGCGGGCCGACGCCCCGTCCGGTCGCGGGCCTGGCCCCTCGCCAG
>JAGQJJ010001208.1 GCA_020430675.1 Myxococcales bacterium | reverse complement strand
TTGCCTGGGATCTCGACGCCTTCGGGGTTGACCGTGCTGTCGTGATCATTGCAGTCGCCGCCGCCAAAAAGCGGCGAGAAGCCATCGGCGTCGGCGTCGATCGCCGTGGCCCGCTCGACCAGCCAGACCGCGGGGCGCCAATCGGCGGCCACGTCATCGCGCAGGCCGGCGCTGCGGTTGAGGGCATAGGCCGCGCCGAGGCCGGCCCCGACCGCGATGACCGCGACGCCAAGCGCGATGAGGCGGGTACGGCGTGCCATCGGCAGCGCCAACACGGCGGCGAAGGCGGTGAATGCGGCCAGGCCCAGCAGGGCCAGATCCCAGAGTCCGCCGGGCAGCAGCACCGGCCGCAGGCGTGGGGCCAGCACGCCCCCGAACACGGCAACCGCGACGAGAAGGCCGCCGAGCAGGCGCCGCGACGGCCGCCCGCCGCGTTGACCGATCAGGTGGGCCATGGCCAAGGCGAGCGCCCAGGCCAGCACCAGCGCGCCCACATCCATGGCCGCCGCGCCTGCCGGGTGATCGAGCGCTGACGCGCGCAAGACCGTCGCGCCCGCCAGGACGCCCACCACCAGCAGGCCGGCCGACAGCCAGGCCAGCCATGACCCGGTGGCCAGGCGGATCAGCCCAACCGCGGTCACCGGCGCCGCCGAGCCGCGGGCGCGGGCCACAAAGGCCAACAGGGCGATCGGCAGACCACTGAGCAGACCAAACAGCAGGCCGAGCCCGAGCACGGTGGCGCAGCCCGCGAGCGTGGGCAGCGCGTGGTCTTCCAGCGATGCCGCGGCGATCAGCTCGATGCCGCCCAACCAGAGACCGCCGAGCGTCGCAGCGAGCAATACGCGCGCCGGCCACGGCGGGCGCGGCGCCGCGGCGGGTTCGGCCGGCGCGTCAGCGCTTCGCCGCCGCGCCGCAAAGCGAAAGGGCCAGACCAGCGCGGCCGAGAGCGGCGGGCCGAGGCAGAGCGCGCCGACAAACAAGGCCAGTTCGATCACCGCCACCAGCGCGGCCGCCATCTCGGGCCGAGCGAAGGCGCCCGCCGCCCAGGCATCGATTCGGAGGCAGACCAGCCAGAGGCCACCGAGCAGCGCGGCGCAGGCGATCGCCGCTGCGCCCACCTTGAAGGGCCGTTTTGCGTCTACTCGGGCCATGCCGCCCCCGCGGCAATCCATCGCCGCAACACTTCCACTTGTTCATCGGTCAACGGATCGCCCTTGGATGGCATGTAATCCTCATCGTCGTGCGGCAACGAGACGCGGCGATACAAATCGCTCTCTTCTGGCCGACCCGCGACGATGACCGGCCCGTCTTCACCGCCTGCCATCGCCGCCGCGCGGCTGTCAAGGCGCAGCTCACCCTTCTGCTTCTTCGGCCCATGGCATCGCACGCAGCTCTTCTTGAGGATGGGCCAGACCTCGGCGGTGAATTCGACCGTCGGCGCGGGCGGCGGAGGCGGCGGCACG
>JAGQJJ010001207.1 GCA_020430675.1 Myxococcales bacterium | reverse complement strand
GTGCAGCTCGTCGACAATGTGCGCAACGAGCACTTCAAGCGCTACGTCACCGAGTACTGGAAGCGCCGCAGCCGCCGCGGGGTCACGCTCGAAGAGGCCGGCCGCATCATGCGCCGCCGCAACTACTACGCCTCGATGATGGTCGAGCTCGGCGACGCCGACGGCATGATCAGCGGCATGACCCGCAGCTACCCCGACACCGTGCGCCCGGCGCTGGAGATCATCGGCCCGCGCCCCGGCGTGCACCGCGTCGCCGGCGCCTACCTCGTGGTGCTCGAAGACCGGGTCAAGGTCTTCGCCGACACCACCGTCAACATCGACCCGACCGCCGAAGACCTGGCCGAGATCGCGCTCGCCACCACCGCCATGGCGCGCCGCCTCGACATCGAGCCTCATGTCGCCATGCTCAGCTTCAGCAACTTCGGCAGCAACCGCTCGCCCCAGGCGGGCAAGGTCATGCGCGCGGTCGAGATCCTGCGCGAGCGCGCCCCCTACCTCGACGTCGACGGCGAGATGCAGGTCGGCACCGCGCTCGACGTGGAGCAGCGCGAGCGCCTCTTCGGCTTCTGCACCCTCACCGGCGAAGCCAACGTGCTGATCTTCCCCGAGCTGAACAGCGCCAATATCGGCTACAAGCTGCTCAAGCACCTGGCCGACGCCGAGCTGGTCGGGCCGATCCTCATCGGCATGAACCGCCCGGCCAACGTGCTCGAACGCGACTGCAGCGCGCGCGCCGTCGTGAACATGGCCGCGATCACGGTGGTGCAGGCGCAAGAGATGGGACGCAACTCCGGGGGGAAGTGATGGCGACACAGCCTTTGCCGGCTGACTTCGCAGCATGGGACGCGGACCGGCTCGCCGCCGAGGTGGCCGAGCACAACCGCCGCTATTGGGACGACGCGGCGCCGACGATCAGCGATTACGACTACGATCGCCTCGTCGAGCGCCTGCGCGCGGTGGCGCCCGACCACCCCGTGCTCTCGGCGATGGGCCCCTCGGGCGGCGCGCCGGGCGACCCGGTGGTGCACGCCGCGCCCATGCTCAGCCTCGACAAAGCCTACGACGAAGACACGCTGCACAAATGGGCCGCCAAGTTTGAGGGCGACCTGGTGATGACGCCCAAGATCGACGGCGTCGCGTGCAGCATCCGCTACGGCGCCGACGGCCGAATGACCGTCTCGGCGACCCGCGGCGATGGCACCGTCGGCGAAGACATCTCGGCCAATGTGCGCCGCATCGCCGACGTGCCGAGCAGTATTTCGACAACCGTCGAAGTAGAGGTCCGCGGCGAGGTCTACCTGCCCATCTCGCGCTTCCGCGAGCTGGCCGGCCAGTTTGCCAACCCGCGCAATACGGCGGCCGGCGCGCTCAAACAGAAGGACGCCGACCGCTCGCAAGCCATGGGCCTGCGCTTCTTCGCCTACGACGTCATCGGCCCGCCGCTCGACACCGAGCTGGCCAAATT
>JAGQJJ010001206.1 GCA_020430675.1 Myxococcales bacterium | reverse complement strand
GTGGCACGCGGCGCAGTTGTTCAGCACGCCCGGATAGACGACCTCGCCGGAGTCGTGCGGCGTGCCGCCGAAGCCGTAGATGACCGGCGGGTTCTCGAGGTGCTCCCCCGCGTGGATGCGGTGCACCATCGGGCCGAAGAAGATGCTCGCCGGCTCGCCGGCGTCGGGCGGACGCCGCGCGGCGTCGGTGCCGGTGGCGTTGTGGCACGTCTGGCAGTACACGACCTGCGTGCGGAAGCCGCCGTGGGCCTCCAACTCGCCGTGACAGGCGTTGCACTTGGCCTGGGTGACCTCGGTGGCGGGCGGCGTGGCCTGCCCGCCGCCGATGGCCGCATAGGCCACCGGGTTGCCGCCGTTCTCACGCCCGACCGACTCGGCGCGCGCGGCGCCGTAGGGCACGTAGCGATAGCCGGCCATGCCCACCGCGACGCTGCCGGTCGCGCCATCGGGTACGGGCTCGGCGAGCTGGATGCGCCAGCCGTCGCCCGCGGGCTGGGCGCCCTGCTGCACGTTGCGGGTGCTCGACGCCCAGGCGAAGCCGGAGGTCGGGCCGGCCATGGTGATCTCGAGGCTGTCGAGGCGGTCGACGGGCAGCGGGTGGTCATCGCCGTCGAACACGTGGAACGTCACGACCGGCAGTTGGCCGACCTCGACGTTGGTCACTTGATCGATGGCAAAGCGCAGGCCGACCAGCCCCAGGAAGGGATCGGCCAGCACGCCCGCGTGGGTCTGGGCCGCGGAGGTGGGCGTGCCGGCGTTCGGGTGGCAGCCCGCGCAGGAGTTCAGCGGGCGGACGCCGGCGGTGTGTGGGGTGAAGCCGGCCGGCGAAGGCGCGGTGAATGCGGTCCGGTCATGGCAGGCGGTGCAGGCGTCGTACTGGGCGTCGGGCCACTCGTCGACGTCTTCGCCATGGCACGCCTGGCAATCGCTGGCCGGGCGCGGCAGGTGGATCTCGGAGAAGTCGTGCACCGAGCCGCGGTTGCCGATGATCTGATACGGCGTGCCGGCCTGCACGCTGGGCAGGCCGGCGCCCATGTGGATGCGATGCAGCATGACCCGGAAGTCGACGGTATTGCCCGTGTCGGGGTCGGTCGTCTGCGGGGTATGGCAGGTCAGGCAGGCGTCGACGCCCGTCCAGCGGCCGCCGTGGCCTTCGACGCCCTGGTGGCATTGATTGCAGCGGTCGGTCATCGCGGTGTCGGGCACCACCGGCTCGGCGCTGCCATCGGGCACGAAGTCGACCGAAGCCGATACGCCCGCGCGGCTGCCATCGTCGAAGCTGCGCCGGGCGCCGATGACAACACGATGCCACATGGCGCGGTCGACGTCGTCGGGCAGGGTGAAGTTGAAGGTATAGCTGTACTCGCCAAATGCCATCGGCGTCAGCGTGCCATTGCTCTCAGAGGTGAGCTGCGTTGCGACCACGTCGCCGGCGGTGGCTTCGCGGGTGATATAGCCGCGGATGCCT
>JAGQJJ010001205.1 GCA_020430675.1 Myxococcales bacterium | reverse complement strand
TGATGCTCGCGCTCGTCGCCCTGGCCAGCCTGAAGGTGCGGTGATGGCGCTGCTCGACCGAATCCTGCGGCGCGGCGCGCCGGCCGAGGCGGACGACGGGGCCACCCGTATGCACACCTGGCGGTACGACCGCGTGCTGCTGGCGGTGACCTTCGCGCTGATGGGCCTCGGCGTGGTCATGATCTACTCGGCCAGCATCGTCAGCGCCGAGGCCCGCACCGGCGACGGCGCCTTCTACCTCAAGCGCCAGATCGCCTATATCGGCGTCGCGCTGATGGGCCTCATCGCCGGCCTCAACATCCACCACGACCTGTGGCGCCGCCTCGCCCGCCCGGCGTTCATCGTCGCGGTGCTGATGCTGATGGTGGTGCTCGTGCCCGGCATCAGCGCCCACGCCAAAGGCGCCTCGCGTTGGATCGACCTCGGCCCCTTCCGCTTCCAGCCCAGCGAAGCGGTCAAGCTGGCGTGGATCGTCTTCCTCGCCCGCTTCCTCGCCGCCCGCCAGCACCGCGTGCACGAGCTGCGCGCCACCTGGGGCGTGCCCGCGATGTGCCTCGCCGGCCTCGGCGCGCTTCTGATGGCCCAGCCCGACTTCGGCAGCACGCTCATCTGCTCGGGCCTGATGGTGCTCATGATCTGGGCCGCCGGCGCCCGCTGGCTGCATGTCGGCGCGCTCTTCTTCGCCGGCGCCGCCCTGATCCCGGTCGCGATCATCGCCGAGCCCTATCGCATCAAGCGCCTGCTCGCCTTCCTCGACCCCGAAAACGACCCGCAGGGCGTCGCCTACCACATCAACCAGGCGCTCATCAGCTTCGGCAGCGGCGACTGGACGGGCATGGGCCTCGGCGGCAGCCGTCAGAAGCTGCTCTATCTGCCCGAAGCGCATACCGATTTCATCTTCAGCATCCTCGGCGAAGAGCTCGGCGTGCTCGGCGTGGCGCTGGTGATCACGCTGTTTGCCATCTTCGTCTGGCGCGGCTTCCGCATCGCCCGCCGAGCGCCCTCGGCCTTCGGTGCGCTGCTCGCCTTCGGCCTGACCGCCGAGATCGGCTTCCAGGCGGCGACCAATATGGCCGTCGCCACCGCGCTGCTGCCGACCAAGGGCCTCACCCTGCCCTTTGTCAGCTACGGCGGCAGCTCGATCCTGCTGCTCGGCACCTCGGTCGGCATTCTGCTCAACGTCTCGCGCGGCGAGCCGCCGCCCGAATGGCTGCACCGCTTTTTGCCCGACGCCGACGTCAAGGCCCGCAAAGTGGCCCGGCGTGCGCCCGCGGCGGCCAAGGAGGCGGCGGCATGATGCTTCGCGGCGATGTGCGACCGGCACCCGGCACGCCCCCGCGGCTGATGATCGTCGGCGGCGGCACCGGCGGCCACCTCTTCCCCGGCGTCGCGGTGGCCGAAGCCTGGCTCGACCGCGTGCCCGGCGGCGAGGTCGTCTTTGTCGGCAGCCCCACCGGCTTCGAAGCCCGCGT
>JAGQJJ010000119.1 GCA_020430675.1 Myxococcales bacterium | reverse complement strand
GCTGCCCGAGCCCCGCCCCAACCTGGAAGCCGCCGTCGGCGCCCAGCTCAAGGCCGAGGGCCGCGAACTCGAAAAGCTGCGCCGCATCGAGCAGGAGGTCGACACCCGCATCGGCAGCCACGAGCGCGCCCGCATCATGCAGCTCATGGGCGCCGTCTTCGCCGCGGTCTATGTCACCCTGGCCACCCTGAGCCATAGTGGCATCTTCGACGCGGCCCATGGCACCATGTATGCCATCAACCTGCTCTACGGCGTCGCCCTCGGCGTCGCGACCTGGATGTTCCGCGACACCCTGCGCGCCAACCGCGTCAACCGGCGATTTGCCGTCGGCATGGGCATCCCGTTTGCGGTGCCGGTGCTCTATTGGCCCGTCGCCATGTGGAAGGGCGTGCCATTTGCGGAAGCCATCGGCGTCATCGAGCTGATCTACTTCATGTCATCGGCGTTGATCGCCGCCGCGATCGACTTCCGACTGCTCTGGCCCGCGGCGATCTATCTGGTCGCCTTCGTGATCAACGCGGCGCTGCCCGAGTACTGCTATGAGATCCTGGCCGCCGCCACCCTCGCCGCCCTGGGCCTCGCGGCGAACATGATCCGCCACCCGTCGCGAACGGCGCCGAAGAACCGCGCCTCGCTGCCCTCGATGCCCGGCTGATCAGTGCGGTACCACCCGTGGTACCGCGGGTGACATTCTGGGGTTCAAAAATGCCATCGGTGGCATTCAGCGCTCAGGTCCACCCGCCGAATCAGGCTCCACGCCGGCAAACTCGAGCGCCGCCGCCACCGGCAAGACACGCCCCGCCGCATCGCGCAGCGTCAGCTTCGCCTGCCACTTCTTGTCGGCGCCGGTGACCTCAAACGGCCCGCCGCACATGCCATGACCGATGCGCAACACCCCTTCTTCGATGGGCACCACATAGCGATGGGCTGAGGCGTCCGCCTCGGTCAGCGCGACTTCCACCGCGATCGGCGCGCCCGACGTCGCCGGCACGGCGACCTGGAAGTTCACGCTCGGCCCGCAGCCCAACGCCACATACGACGGCCCGATGATGCGCAAGGCATCGCTCATCTGCAGCGGCGCCGGCTCGGCCGATGCGGTCTTCCATCCGATCTTCTCGCGCCCCTTGTCGCCATAGTAGGTCGTCGCCACCGCTCTGCCCTTCGCCCCGCGCAGCTTCAACACATACCGTTTCGATGGCTTCAACGGCTCGGCCGCATGCACCACCGCCTGCGTCACCCGAAACGCCCCCACATTCACCGCGTCGACCACCAACGCCACCCGATGCCCCGGCGCCACCAGCTCGGCCGACCCATCCGCCGCCAACGCCGCCACCTGCGGCTGCTGGTCGCCGAAGCCTTCGATCAAGATGAGCGGCGACGTGGGCAAGGCGGTCTCGGGCGGCGGCCAGACGGTCAAATTGCCCGACATGCAGCGCCCTTGCGCCAGCGAGGGCGCGAGCAGGGCCGCGAAGAGGGCCAGGGCGAGCAGCGAGGGAACAAGCGAAGCGCGGCGGGGCGGGTTCGGTTCGGGGCGGTGCATCTCGGGTCTCCAGCGGCGATGACAACGGCGCTCGACGCATCAGCAGGGTCGAAGATCTATCGAAGCGGATCAAGCGCTCGACGCCAAGGTCGAGACACGCACCCTGGACCCCGATGGCGCTGCAGCGCGCTGCGCGACGGGGTTGGTCCACCGATGCCCAGCCTCTATACTGCCCCTGACTTCGATCGGGAGACCGCCGCCCATGCCCGCGCCTCCAGCGGCGCTTGGCGCTCAAGGAAACGGGATGACATGAGTGAGTACCAGTACTATGAGTTCCTGGCGGTCGACCATCCGCTGACCGAGGCGCAAATGCAGACGCTGCGGGCCATCTCGACCCGCGCTGAGATCACGACGACGCGGTTTGCCAACCACTACAGCTTCGGCGACCTCAAGGCCGACCCGCTGAAGCTGCTGGCGCGGTTCTTCGATGTGCATGTCTATGTGGCCATGGGGTGCGTCCGACAGCTCGCGCTGCGGCTGCCGCGCGAGGCGATCGACCGTGATGCGGTGCAGGGGTATCGCGCCGATGAAGTCCTCCGCATCGTTGAGTCGGGCGACCATGTCATCGTCGAACTGGGCCGCGCGCTCGAAGAGTTCCGCGAGTGGGACACCGGCGAGGGATGGATGTCAGCCCTGACCGGCGTGCGCACCGCCCTGCTGGCGGGCGACCGGCGGCCGCTCTACCTCGGGTGGCTGGCTTCGCTCGATGGCGAAGCCCGAGATGAGGTTGAACCGCCGGTGCCGCCGGGTCTGGCAACGCTGCCGGCGGCACTTGAAGCGTTGGCCCGGTTCCTTTGGGTTGACGAACACCTGGTCGCCGCCGCCGCGGAAGGCAGCCCGTCGGATACGCTCGAAACGGCGGCGCTGGCCGAGTGGATCGGCGCGCTGTCCGCCGCCGAGAAGGACGCCCTGCTGCTTCGCGTCGCGCAGGGCCAGCACGCCGCCGTGGCCAGCGCGCTGGGCCGACGCTTCCGCGCCGCGCAAGGCAGCGCCCGCCCGGCAGCACCGCCGCCGCGCACCGTGCGCCAGCTCTTCGATCGTGCCACTGAGCTGCGCGCCATCGCCGCCGAGCAGAGCGCCCGACGCGCGGCCGAAGCACGGCGGCAACGCGAAGCCGCCGCAACCGCTGCGCGCGCCCGGCACCTGGACCTGCTGGCCGGGCAAGAGAGCACGCTCTGGCTCAAAGTGCGCTCGCTGCTCTTCTCGACCACCCCGCGCGCCTACGACGAGGCCACCGCCCACCTGATCGACCTGCGCGATCTGGCTGCCCGGGCCGGCGCCGACTTCGAGTTCGCCGGCCGCCTGGCCGCACTTCGCCGCAATCACGCCCGCAAGCGCAGCTTCATCAACCGGCTCGACGCCGCGGGCCTGAAGTAGAGACGCCGCATCGCCGTGCTGACCTTCTGTGCGATGCCATCACTGCCGCTCTCGCGACCAGATGATCCGATAGTCGAGCCGCCCGCTCTGACCCGTCAGCCGCAGCCACTTCGGTCGGTCGTGTTCGGTGATCGCGATGACATCCGCGAATGGCAGGAGCATTTCGGTCATGATGCGGCCATCGGCGTCGAGCAACGCGAGTTGCCCGGTGCCCGAACCGGTGCACTGGATCTCGATGCGCCGCGGCCCGGGGCTCAAGTCATCGAGGGCGAGCCAATCGATGGCATCGCCACTCGCCGGGTCGAGCTGGCCGATGAAGGGCCGGTCGGCATGGACCAGCGCGGCGCCGGGCAACGGCGGCGCTTCGCCCATCCCGGGCGTTGAGGCACAGCCGATGAGGGCGATCAGCAGGCAGAGGTTGAGGCGCATCATCGCTCGGCCTCCAGCGCCCGCGGCGCGCACGCGCCTTGGTGAAGCTCGTTGGCAATCAGCGCGGTGGTGGCCTTGTTGGCGGCTGGCAGCTCGGCGCTCTGCCCCCGGGCGGCGCGCCCGGTGGGATCGATCGCGAGCGCCGGGGCTGGCGCGCGCTCATCAGCGGGCGCGGGGTGGTCGTGAACGAGGTCGTAGGCGGGCATTCGGGCCTCCTGGGCATTTCGGCCGTTCAGGAGATCAATCGGCAGGCGCGGGGCGGGCGTTGCGCAATTTACGTACTTGCCCGTAGCACATCAGTCGATCCGAGGCGCCGCGGCACCATGATGCTGATGCCATCATGGCATCGTCGAAGTCGTCGCGCATTGAGGGTTGACCACCTTCGCGCCTGGCTTGGGCCACACATCGCGACGTGACTGCCATCTGATCGGGTTGGTGCCCTGGCGGACCGGGTCTATACTGCCGGCGACCACGATCGGGAGACCGCCGCGCATGCCCGCGCCCCCAGCCACGCCGCCGGTCATCTTGCTCGCCTTCGCCAACGATCGGCATGGGGGCGACGCGCGATGGTTGCGCAACCTGGCGCCCGAGCGGCGCGCGATCGAAGCCGCGCTGGCGCCCGCGGCGGCGCAGGGCCGCTGCCAATTGGTCTTCGAAGACAACGTCACGCACGACGCCTTCTTCGACAAGCTCGCCACCCATGGCGACCGCCTCATCGGCATACACTTCGGCGGCCACGCCGACCCCGAGGGGCTGAAGTTCGAGGACGCCCTCGGCCGCCCGGCCGCCGCCTTGGTTGAGGGCATCGCCGCCGCCCTGCGCGGGCTGCGCGACCTGCGTTTTGTCTTCCTCAACGGCTGCGCCACCGCCGCCCATGTCGCGGCGCTGCACGACGCGGGCGTGGCCACCGTGATCGCGACCGAGCGCGCCATCCGCGACGACGTCGCCGCCCGCTTTGCGCGGCGCTTCTATTTTGCGCTGGCCCAGGGCCACCCGCTGGCGCAGGCCTTTGCGCTGGCCGAGGGCGACGAGCGCTCGCGCGTGCAGACACCCGCCGCGCTGGTACGCGAAGGCGAGCCCGCCGATGGCTTCTTCCGCATGCTGGTGCCCCTGCGCAGCCAGACGCATTGGCCGTGGATTCTGCGCCAGGCCGGCTCGACCAACGCCGCGTGGAAGCTGGTGGCCGACGCCGAGGCGCCCAAGACCGAGCCGACCCCGCTGGAGGCCGCCCTCGCCAAACGCAAAGCCCTCGCCGACGCCGGCGCGCCCGCCGCCGTGCTCGCCGGCCTCGACCAGCGCATCCTCGACCTCAAGCGCAAGGCATTGCACGGCAACCGCCCGAGCGCCGGGCTGGTGCTGTCCGACCGCTGGCATCTGATCAACCTGCTCGGCCGCGGCGGCTTCGCCGAGGTCTGGCAGGCCTGGGACGCCGCCACCGATGAGACCGTCGCCGTCAAGCTGCTGCACGGGCAGTTCAGTGACAGCGCCGAGCGTCGCCAGCGGTTCTTCCGCGGGGCACGCCAGATGCAGCAGATCGGCCACCCGCATGTGGCCCGCATCATCGAAGCGGAGGGCCACGACGACGCATGGTCCTTCTTCGTGATGGCCTACGCCGCGGGCGGTGATCTCGAACAGGCAGTGCTCGGCGGACGCATCTCGACCGAAGGGGCGGTCGACGTGACCTGCCAGGTGGCCGACGCGCTCTTTGCAGCCCATCAACAAGGCATCGTGCACCGCGACGTGAAGCCATCGAACATCCTGCTCGATGGCACCGGCGGCGCGCTGCTGACCGACTTCGACCTCGTGCGCGCGGGCGACACCACCGGCGGCACCCGGACAGGCGCGCTCGGCACCTTCCTCTACGCGGCCCCCGAAGCGATGGAGGCCGCGGGTTCGGTCGGGCCCGCATGCGATGTCTATGGCTTGGGCATGACTGCGCTCTTTGCCCTCAAGGGCGCGGCGCTCAGGCAGCGCGTGCTTCGCGACCCGGCCGGCGAGTTGGCCGACGTCGCAGGATGGGCCACGCTCAAGGCCGAGGTGCTTCGCGCGATCGCCTGGGAGCCCGACGCGCGCCACGCTTCCGCCCGGGCGTTCGCCGAGGCGCTTCGTCGGGCGGTGCAGGCAGAGCGAGCGATCGAACCGGCGAGCGCGCCCCGGCTGACACAAACAGCGATTGCCATCGAGTGGATTCACATCGCACCGGGCGCCTTTTGGATGGGCTCATCCCATGAGCAAGGCCACGCGACCTTTGACCCCGAAGCGTTCGACGACGAGTTGCCGCCGCTGCGTCTGGAGATGCCCGCGGGCTTCCGCATCGCGCGGCACCCGACCACCAACGCGGACTTCGCCGCCTTCCTGAAGGCGACGGGCCATCGGCCGCCAGAAGAGTGGGGCAACCCTCGCTTCAGCGCGCCCGACCAACCGGTGGTCGGCGTCGACTGGATGGACGCGCATGCCTTTTGTGCCTGGCTCGACACCACCGACGCCGTGCCGGATGGCTGGCGCGCAGACCTGCCCACCGAGGCCGAATGGGAGTACGCCGCCCGCGGCAGCGTCGGACGCCGCTATCCCTGGGGCAACGCGCCCTCTGATGCCACCCGCGCCGACTACTTCGCGCCACCGGGCGGCTGGACGCTGGAGAAGGGGCGGGCCCACCTTCAGACCAGCGGCCCGCTGCCCGTGGGCCGCCACCCGGCCGGCCGCAGCCCCTGGGGCGTCGAAGAGATGGCCGGCACGGTCTGGGAATGGTGCCGAGACATCTGGCAGGAGAAGCGACCGATGCCATTGCTGCCACCTGCCGACGTACCCATGGTCGACCATGACATCAGCGCCCCGCGCGTCATCCGCGGTGGGTCGTGGGCCAGCGATCCGGTGCACCAACGCGCGGCCGGCCGCTACTGGTGGCTGACCCAGCCACGGGATGCTGATCTGGGTTTTCGCGTCGTGTGTCGGCGCACGGGCGGTCAGGCATGAGGGCGACTTTCCGCGAGCAATGCGCAGCGCTGTATCCCACGTCGGCGCAGGCACGAATGGTGGCCGATGAGGCAGGCATCGCCACCGGGCGGGTGCGCTTCGATCACGGCGCCGATGTCTTCTGGGCCGAGATCATCAACGAAGCGGCCGAGCAGGGGCCAGCGGCGCTCAATCGCCTCAAGCTGTACGTGCACCGCGAGTTTCCGGATGTCGTGCCCGCGCCGCCGCCGACGGCGGTGACCGACGCGCCGGAGGGGCCGCTGGCGGCGTGGCTCGATGAGCAATGGCGATTGTTGCGGCGGGTGAAGATCCTGGGCTTTCAGCGCCAGGAGCGGGTGCACCTGACGCTCGATGAGGTCTTTGTCGAGCTGCGCACCCGGGTTGGCTTCTGGGGGCCGGCGTGCGCGGAGAAGATGCGCTTTGGGCCCGAGGTCGACGGCCATATGCGCGATGCGCATGTCGAGTTGCCGGGCGCGCTGGCGTTGATGGTCGAGGCCGGCAAGCGCGGGCTGATCCTGATCGGCGACCCGGGCGCGGGCAAGACCACGCTGCTCAAGCACCTGTTCTGTCGCGTGCGCGCCGAGGGCTCGGCGGCGGTGGGCCTGCCGCCCGACTTGCAGCCGGTCTTTCTTCGGTTCGCCGATCTGACCGAGGCTGACCGGCGTTCGGACGGTCTGGCGGCCTTCGTGCGCCGCGTGGCAGGCAAGCGACATGGCGATGCGGCTGAAGATCTGATCGGCGGGCGGCAGTTGTTTCTGCTCGACGGCCTCGACGAAGTGCGCGACGCCGCAACGCGCGCCGCGGTGTGTCGGTGGCTGGAAGAAGAGGTGCACCGTTGGCCGCAGGCATGTTTTGTCGCGTCGTGCCGGTATGCGGCCTGGCGTGGCGAGAGCCGCCTGGCCAATGACTTTCTGCCGGCCGAGGTCGAGTGGCTCTCGGAAGAGCGCGTGCGCGAGTACGTGCCGCGCTGGTATCGCGCGGTCTATCTGGGGCTGATGGTGCGGCCCGAGAAGGCCGAGGAGGCGCAAGAGCGCGCGGCGGCGCTGCTCGACGCGCTGCTCGACCCCGAGCGACAGGTGGTCTACGGCCTGCGGCAGATGACCCAGAACCCGATGCTGCTCTCGCTGCTGTGTCTGGTGCACTACGCGGGCGATGCGCTGCCTGAACGCCGTGTCGGCCTGTACCACGAGTGCGTGGGCTTTCTGCTCAAGACCTGGGCCCAGGAGAAGGGCCACGCCGGCCTGCCGGTCGATCAGGCGCGGCTGGTCTTGCAGCCGCTCGCCTGGGCCATGCACCGCCAGCAGGCCGCGGGCGACGGGCCCAAGGACCGGCCGATGACCTTCACGGGCGCCGAGGCACGCGCGGTGGTCGAGGGCCCGCTGGCCGGCATGCCGCAGTTGCAGCTTGACGCCCAGGACTTCCTCGACACCGCCCGCGAGGTCTGCGGCGTGCTCAGCGGGACCGATGTCGACACCTATGAGTTCCCGCACCTGTCATTTCAAGAGTACCTGGCGGCGAGCCATGCCGCCGACGAACATCTGTACGATGCCTTGGTCGATGGCATGGGCGATGCCTTCTGGCGCGAAGCCATCCTGCTCGCCTTCTCGATGCCGGGGGTCTTCAAGCCGTTGATGCAGGCCGTCGTGCGTCGCGGCGAAGTCGCCGCGCATCTCGACCTGCTCAACGAGGGCTTCCGCCTCGCGCCGATGGTCGACCCCGCGCCGTTTTTGCCCGCCCTGCGCCGCCCGCGGGGGTGGCGGGCGTGGTTCGGGCGGGGCCCCGATCTGCGTGAGGTGGCGGCGATCTTCTCGCTGTTTCGCAACCGGCCGCTGCCGACCATCACCGCCGCCGCCGAGGCGTGGGCCGACCATCCGGCGGTCGCAGCGCCCGTGGGCATCGAGGCGCATCGGCCAGGGCGCTTCTTGCGACCGGCGGGCTCGCCGGTGGGCATCGAGTGGGTCGAGATCGCGCCGGGCGCCTTCTGGATGGGATCGTCCAACGAGAAGGGCCACCCGGTCCATGACCCGGAGGCATGGGACAACGAGCTGCCGCCCTTCCGCCTGGAGATGCCGACCGCCTATCGCATCGCCCGCCACCCGACGACCAACGCCGACTATGGAGTCTTCGTGAAGGCGACCGGGCGCGAACCGCCCGCCGAGTGGAGCAACAGCCGCTTCAATGCGCCCAAGCAGCCAGTGGTCGGCGTCAACTGGGCAGACGCCCGGGCCTTCTGCGACTGGCTCAATACGACCGCTGCCGTGCCGGCCGGCTGGCGGGCGGACCTGCCGACCGAGGCCGAGTGGGAATACGCCGCGCGGGGCGGCGATGGCCGGCGGTATCCGTGGGGGGATGCGCTGCCGGAGGCTGAGCGGGCAAACTTCGGAGGTCAGGGTCTCGAACTGGTTGGTCGGCATCCGCTCGGCCGCAGCCCTTGGGGCGTCGAGGAGATGGCGGGCACAGTTTGGGAGTGGTGCCTCGA
>JAGQJJ010001204.1 GCA_020430675.1 Myxococcales bacterium | reverse complement strand
CCATGAAGCCAAAAAAAGACGAGGCGGGCGTCTGTGGCCAGATGGCCTGCAAGGCGGCGAGCAACCCGAAAGCGACGGCCCACGCCAGCGGCGCGCCGGCGGCGATCAGGCGGTCGCCCGGTCGTGGCATTGGGTCAGGCGAGCCGGGCGAAGGCCACGTCGCGCCGATCGAGGCGCGTGGCTTTGCCCTGATAGCGGTCACCGCGTCCGCCGCCGCGGCCGGCGAGGGCCTCGGCGACGGCGGGCCCGCAAGCGGTGACGCGCTCGGGCGGGCCGGCGAGCAGGAAGACGCCCTCGGCGCTGCCGGCCGGCGCGGCGGTCAGGAGCACGAGCTGTTCGCTGCGCGCGGCCCGGGCGGCCTGAGCGACTGCGCCAAGGAAGGCCAGATCGGCGCCTTCGCGGTGCAACGCGGCCGTGGCGGCGCCGCTGGCGAGCTGCGCACCGAGCAGGCCGGCGATCTCGGCGACCAGCGCGCGTTGGCTCTGCTTGTCGGCGCGGGCCTGATCCAGCAGGCGCTCGACCGACTCGACATGCGATTCGGGACCGCCCGAGAGCAGGCGGTTGAGCACCTCGGTGCGGGCGCGGGCCTCGCGCTCGGCGGCCAGCACCCGGCCGCCGGCCAGGTAGTGCAGGCGGGCCTCGCCGCGCTGGAAGTCGACACCGATCAGCCGAATCATCTGCAATTGCGCGGTGTTGCTGACGTGGGTGCCGCCGCAGGTGTTGAGGTCGATGCCCTCGATCTCAACCACGCGCAGCGCGCCTTCGTGGCCCGGCGGCAGGCGACGGCGGCGCACGCCTTCGGTGTCGAGCTCGGCGGGGTCGATCAGCCGCGGCTGCACCGGATGGGCCTCGCGGATCGCCTCGTTGGCCCGCGCTTCGAGCGCGTCGATCGTGGCCGCGTCGAGCCGGGGTGCGTCGAGCACCACATCGCTGCGCTCGGGGTTCAGGTGGAAGGCCAGCGTGGGCAGCTTGAAGTGGCGCAGGGCGAGCGCGGTGAGCAGGTGCTGCGCGGTGTGCTGCTGCATGTAATCGAAGCGGCGGGCCCAATCGACCTCGACGCGCGTGGGGCCGGTGGGCACCGCGCGGTCGGTGACGTACCAGACGCGCCCATCACGCTCGGCGACGCCGATGACCTGCGCGTCGCCGATGGTGCCACGGTCATCGGGCTGGCCGCCGCCGCCGGGGAACAGGATCGAGTCGGCGAGCGCGACATGATGGCCGTCATCGGCGGGCTCGCAGGCGAGCACCTCGGTGTCGAGGGCGCGCAGGAAGGCGTCTTCATGGCAGCGCAAGAGGTCCATGGCGCGCAGGATAGCGGCGTCGGGGGGCGGCGTCGATGAAGGCGTTGACCCGGCGGCCGGCAGCATACCGTCCTGCAGTCAGCAGGCATCTCGGCTGTCTCGACCTGTGAGACGGCCGAGAGGATCTTGTCGGGCCGGCAGGCGCCGGGCATCCACGGCGGAACGCCGCAGTTGAAGCTA
>JAGQJJ010001203.1 GCA_020430675.1 Myxococcales bacterium | reverse complement strand
TAGTCGGGCAGGCAGCGGGCGAAGTTCTTGCGCCACTGCCACACGATGCTGTTCGGCACACACACGATCGGCCGCCGGGCCCAGCCCTGCTGCCGGGCCAGCGCGACCGTGGCGCATGCCGCGTAGGACTTGCCGACGCCGACGTCGAAGGCGAGGCCGCCGCCGCGGTTGGCGATGAGGCGCCGCACGCCGGCCACCTGGTGCGCGTGCAGGCGGACCGCCTTGTTGTCCCAGCGCGCGATCTGGAGCGCCTCGCCGGTCGAGAAGTCGGGCGCGACGTAGCCGCGGAACGCGCGGTTGTAGGCTTGGGCGACCTGCGCCGCCCGCTCGGGGTCGGCGTCGATCCAGGCGCGGAAGGCTTGCTCCCACTCGGTGGCGACCCGCAGCCGCGCGTCGTCGGCCTCCTCCTGGCCGCGCTTCGTCGGGTTGAACAGGACCTTGTCGTGGTTCACCCACCCGACGAACCACTGCACCTCGACGCTGTAGCCGCTGCCGTAGGCCTTGGCGCCGTCCTTGATGGTCTCGTAGGCCCGCTGCTCGATCTGCAACAGGCCCTCGCCGCGGTACAGGCGCACGCCGCCGTAGCTGCGGTTGATGGCCTTGTTGACCCACCCCTCGACCAGCGACAGCGGCACCCAGCCGGCCCGGGGCGAGACCCGGTCGATGTCTTCGTAGGGCACCGGCGCGATGGCACTGAGCAGCGCCGCGGCGACAAAGCGGGCGTGCCCGTCGTTCGCGTTCGCCTCGATGCGGGCCCGCATGCGGTCGTACTTCGGCCACAGATCGCCGGTCAGGTAGACCGCGTGCGGCCAGGCCTCGCCAGCGTCGACCACCCACTCGCCAGTGGCTTCGAGGCGGTCGGTCAGCGCGGCCACGTCGGGCTCGGCGCCGCCCTCCTCGTGGTGGCGAACGAGCAACCGGGCCAGCGTGACCTGGCGCTCGGTGGCCCATAGGTGGCTCGCCAGCGCGACCACGTCGCCGGGCCGCCCGCGGTAGCGCGGCGCGTAGACCGGCTCGCGCTGCAGGCCGGCGATCAGCGCCCCGGCCGGCGTGAACGCGGCTACGAAGCGCGCCGCGTCGTCGTCGGTCTTGGCCAGGCGCCGCAGGTCGACGCGCTGGGCCGGGTTGCCGTGCGCCGCGGCCCACGCGCGCAGCGCCTCGACCAGCTCGGGCCAGAGCTGCACCGCCTCGGGGCTGTCCTCGCGGGCGGCGACGGCCAGGTAGCGCGCCACCCGGCGCCCGAGGTGCACCGCGGCGTCGAGCGCGTCCGCCAACGCCGGCGCCGCCGGCGCCGCGGCGACCCGCTTCGGGACGGTCGGCGCGATCGAGCGGAGCACCTGACAGTCGACGCACACCGGCCGCTCGACCACCGCCGGCAGCTTGGTGAACTCGCCGACCACCTGGTAGCCGAAGCGCGGCTTCTTGGCCTGGTTGTCCTCGCCCCCGTCCGCGCCGACCTCGGTCCCGAGGATATGCGCCGGGAACTGC
>JAGQJJ010001202.1 GCA_020430675.1 Myxococcales bacterium | reverse complement strand
TCGACCGCTTCATGATGCTGGTCAAGGTGGGCTACCCGTCGCGCGACGAAGAGCGCGAGATCATCGCCCGCCAGCTCGACCCGGCGGCGCCGTCGGTCAAGCCGATCATCACGCCCGAGCGCATCGGCAACGCGCGCAACGTGATCGCCGAGATCTACGTGGACGACAAGGTCAAGGAGTACATCCTCGACATCGTCTTCGCCACGCGCGCGCCGGGCGACGTGAAGGGCCTCGGCGCCGACTTCGGTCGCCTCATCGAATACGGCGCCAGCCCGCGCGCGAGCATCTGGCTGGCCCGCGCCGCGCGCGCCCACGCCTTCATGAAGCGGCGCGGCTACGTCATCCCCGAAGACATCAAGGCCATCGCGCCCGATATTCTCCGCCATCGCGTCATCCCCACCTATGAGGCCGAGGCGGAGAATCTCACCAGCGACCACCTGGTGAGCCGGGTGCTTGAGGTGGTGGAAGTGCCCTGACCATGTCGGGCCTCTCGCACGAGCTTCTGGCCGAGATCCGCCGGATCGAGATCGTCACCCGGCGCCTCGTCAACCAGCAGATGGCCGGGCAGTACCACTCGGTCTTCAAGGGCCGGGGCATGTCGTTCGACGAGGTGCGCCAGTACTTCCCCGGCGACGACCCGCGCAGCATCGACTGGAACGTGACCGCGCGCACCGGCGAGCCGTACGTGAAGACGTACGTCGAAGAGCGCGAGCTGACGGTCATGATCATGGTCGACATGTCGGGCTCGATGGCGTTTGGCACCGTGCGCCACGAGAAGCGGCGGGTGGCGGCGATCATGGCGGCGATGATGGCGTTCTCGGCCATCAGCAACGGCGACCGCGTGGGGCTGGTGGCCTTCACCGACCGCATCGAGCGCTACGTGCCGCCGAAGAAGGGCCGCAAGCACGTCCTGCGCATCATCGATGAGATTCTGCGCTTCGACCCCGTCGGCGCCGGCACCGATCTGGGCGCGGCGCTGGAGTTCATCGGGCGCGTGCAGCGGCGCAAGGCGGTGGTCTTCCTGGTGTCGGACTTCCTCGACGCCGGCTATGAGCGCCCGCTGCACGTCACCGCACGCCGGCACGACCTCATCCCGCTGACCGTCATCGACCCGCGCGAGCTGGAGCTGCCCGATTTGGGGCTGCTGCTCATCGAAGACGCCGAGACCGGCGTGATCGAGGCGCTCGACACCGGCAGCCGGCGCGTGCGCGGCGACTTCGCCAAGAAGCAGAGCCAGCGCCACGCGGCGCGGCTGGCCGATCTGCGGCGCTACGGGGTCAAGCCGATCGAGGTCAGCACGCAGGCCGACAATTACGCCGGCCCGCTGGTCAATTACTTCCGCATTCGGGCGAGTCGCCGTTCCCTGGTCGGGGAAAGCGCGCGGTTCCAGATCCTCCTGCGTACTCCAGAGTCAGCGCGGATACGCCCGCAAAGCTCGTCGAGTTGATCCAAGCTTGTCTCGAACCCAACCGCGACGAGAGGCCGGAA
>JAGQJJ010001201.1 GCA_020430675.1 Myxococcales bacterium | reverse complement strand
CGGCTGGTTGGGGTAGACCGCCTCCTGGAAGTTCACGGTATAGCGGAAGGTCTCAAGCGTGACCTTGGGGTCGGTGTAGACCTCAAGCCGCAACAGGTCGCCCAGCTCGGTGACGTCGACCTGTGGGCCGTAGCGCAGGCGGTGCAGGCGGGCGCTGCCCATCAACGCCTCGGCGCCGACGGCGACCTGGAAGCCGCCCGCGGCGTTGACCCGGGCCTCGCGGCGCTCGCCGGTGTTCAGGTTGGTCAGCACGACCAGATCGCCGGGATCGAGGGTGGCGATCTTGGCCAGCGGCAGGCCGACGCGGGCCTGCGGATCGGCGTGCGCCGGGCGGGCGAGGTCGTTGACCCACGCGGTGACCAGCACGCCGCCGGTGCCGGTCTGGCCGCGGCGATCCACGTCGGGCAGGCCGATGATCAGCGGGCCGAATGAAGGCAGCAGCGCCGTTTGCGGCACGCCGGGGCGCGCCGAGCGCAGGCTGACATCGACCAGCCCGCCCGCGGCCGAGACCGGGGCGGCCGAGGTGACGCGCGGCTCGATGGCGGCGACGATGCCCGCGAGCATGCCGCCGTAGCCCTCGCCGGTGACATGCACCGGCAGGTCGGGGCCGCCGAAGTCAACGCGGCCGTCATCATCGAAGTCGCCGGCCAGGTTGCTCGACACGCCGACCGGGCGGCTGCGCCACCTTCGACGGCCATCAAAACTGCGCAGCACCCGCAGGAAGGCGACCCAGTCGAGCGCGCTCTGGCGGATGACATCGCGGGTGTGCAGCGGGTCCGGCGTGAAGGTGTCGACGCCCGGGTCGAGCACGCCGTCGCCGTTCAGGTCGCGGGCGCGGCCCAGCTCGAAGACGCGGCCCCGTTCATCGAGCGCGGCAAGCGCGGCGGTGGTCTCGGCCGAGAGCACGGGGCCGTGGCCGACGGCGTCGATGGCGCAGGTGGCGAGGCCCCAGCGCGCCCAGGCGCCGGCGAGGCGCAGGCCGTCGAGGCGCGAGCCGCCGACGTCGTGACCATAGAGCACCACCGGCGCCGGCTGGCCGTTCTTGGGCACCGCGCACCAGAAGGGAACCTCGGCGCGGATCGCGGTCAGGGCGCCGGTCTCGCTGTCGAGGCGAAAGTGCTCATCATCATCGCCCTCGACCGGCAAGACGCGCAGCCAGTCGTTGGCTTCGGCGGGGTCGCAGCTTGCGCCGACGACCGCGGCGTCGGGCACGACCGGGCCGTGGCCGTCATCATCGGCGAGCAGGTAGGGCACCTCGATGGTGCCGAGCACGAGGTGGCTGACCGCGTCAAAGTCGGCCGGCGGCGCGGTGGGGAACAGCGCGTCCAGCGCGGTGCGCAGCGCTTCGTCGCGCAGCACTTGCACGCCCGGCTCGGCGTTTGAGATGAGGCCGGCGGGGAAACAATCGGTCAGCCGACCGAACGGGCCCGAGCCATAGAGGCCGGCCCGCAAGGCGGTCAGCTCGCGGGTGGCGGTCTGGGTGGTGAACG
>JAGQJJ010001200.1 GCA_020430675.1 Myxococcales bacterium | reverse complement strand
AGCAGACCGCTGACGCGCTGAAGCATCAACGCGCCCAACGCCATGGGCGTATGCCGGCTGCGGCGCATGAGAATGTTGGGCAGCTCATAGCGCAGCTTCGTCGGGCGGTCGCCGCCCATCAGATCGGCGAGCGACTCCGACTCGAGCGCGTCCATCGCCGCCGCCCAGATGTCGACCGCGCGATCCAGCAGCCCCGGGCGCACCCGGCCCAGCGTCGCGCCCGCGTCGACCAGCGCCCGCACCGCGCGCTCGACGCCCTCCCCCACCTCGGCCTCGACCTTCAGGCCGCTGTTTTCAAGCAGCGGAAAGACCTTCACCCCACGCATGTCGGCGCGCTCGGGCCCAAAACGCGGCGGCGGGAACTTCACCGCCCAGTCGAGCCCATCGGGGCCGGACAGCGTCGTCAACAGCAGGCGCAGATCATCGACCGAGCGCGCGATCGGGCCGATGCACAGCATGGCGCCGCCGCTGCCGTCGTTGGGCCAGTGGCCGGTGGTCGGCACCAACCCGCCCGAGGGCTTATGGCCGAGCACGCCGCAGAACGCCGAGGGAATCCGAATCGAGCCGCCGATATCGGAGCCGAGCCCGAACACCGCGCCCCCGGCGGCGATGATCGCGCCCTCGCCGCCGCTCGACCCGCCGGGCGTGCGCCGCGGATCCCAGGGGTTGCCGGTGCGCCCGTACAGCCGGTTATGGGTCTCCATCCAGAGGCCGGCCTCGGGCACGTTGGTCACGCCGAGCACCACCGCGCCCGCCCGCCGCAGCCGCCGCACCACGGTCGCGTCGCGCTCGGCGACAAAGTGACGCCGCCAGACCAGCCCCGCGGTCTGGGGCATGCCCTCGACCTGGATCATCTCTTTGATCGAGCATGGCACCCCGGCGAGCACCGGCACCGCATCATTGCGCCGATACCGCTCGGCCATGGCCCGCGCCTCTTCGCGGGCGGCGTCATAACGGGTACGGGTGAAGATGTTGAGCGTCGCGTCCAGGGCCGTCGCGCGCTCGATATGCGCCTCGACCAGATCCACGGGTGACAGCGTGCCGGCCCGCATGCGCGCGGTGAGCGCGCCGATGGGCAGGTCGAAGAGGTCGTTCATGGCGGTATCATACAAACGAGGTGAGCCCTTGACGATGTCTTCGACTCGCCGGAGAGTGGCCGCGGCGGATGCGGAGGTCCGATGGAGCCGGCGGTGTGGTGGCTGATCGATCCGCGGGGCGCTTTTGCGGTCGTGCGCGAACTCGTCGACGGCGCCGCCCTGCGCGCGACGGGCAGCCTCGACGTCCGCCCCCCGGAAGCGAGCTGCGTGCTGATCGCCGCCGACTTGCCCGAGGGCCTGGCCGCCCTGCGCGCGACCGCCATGATGCCCGACATGCCCACCGTCGCCCTGCTCGAGGCCGCCACGCCCGACGCCGTTGAAGCCGCCCTCGCCGCGGGCGCCGACGAGTGGATCGACCGAGCCCACCTCGACCGCTCAACGCTGCGCGCCACCA
>JAGQJJ010001199.1 GCA_020430675.1 Myxococcales bacterium | reverse complement strand
CCCGAAGGCGGAGCAGCGCTACGCCGAGCGGTGAGCAACGCTGCCGATGGCGGTGCGTCGCCTGGCGCAGCAGGGGACTTGCCCCGGGGACTGCCAGGCGCCAGCGGACGCGCCGCGGTGCGCTGGTGCCGGTACAGCGTGGGCGACCGGGCGGGCAGCGCGTGGCCGAAGCCGGGTCCGTACGCCGCGGCGGCGTTGCGGGTACCCAAGGCAAAAGCGGCGTTTGAGATGGCGCTGCACGCCGCGGCCGCCGAGCTGCCGCCGGACGCGCCGGTTTTTGTCTACGGGGCCAACGACGAAGGCATCCGCTCGCTGGGCTCGCGGTTGGCGCCGCTTTTTGCCGAGGCCGAGACCTGCGCGGCGCGCCGCCATTGCCGCGTCTGGCGCGGCGTGCGGACCTCGGTGCCGGCGCGCGCGCCGCTTTTGGCCTGGCGGCGGGTGGCGAAGCTGGATTTGCCAGGAGGCGCGGTCGATTGGGTGAGCTATCCCGGCCTGTTCGCTGACGGTCGCCTCGATCCCGGCACCGCGGCGCTGCTGCGCGCGTTGCCCGAGGTGCCGCCCACGGCGCGCGTGCTCGACTTCGCCTGCGGCGCGGGCGCCATCGCGGCGGCGTTGGTGCAGCGCGCCCCCGGCCTGCGCCCGGCATTGCTCGACGCCGACGCGGTGGCGCTCCAGGCGGCGGCGGAGAACGTGCCCACCGCCAGCGGGCTGCACCTGGCCGATGGCCTCATCGGCGCGCCGGCCGGGCCGTTTGATCTGATCGTCAGCAACCCGCCCATCCATCGCGGCAAAGCGACCGACCTCGGTGTCGTGGGCGAGCTGGTCGCCGGCGCGTCCGAACGTCTCGCGCCGGGGGGCGCTCTGTGGCTCGTGGTGCAGCGGCAGGTGCCGTTGGCGCGTCTGCTCGGTGATTGTTTCGCCGCCGTCGAGGTGGCGCTGGACGAAGGCCCGTTTCGCGTGTGGAGCGCTCGATGTCGAACGTGATTCGCCTGGACAAGCTGCTCTCGGAGCGGGGCGCGGGCAGCCGCACCCTGGCTGATCGCCTGATTCGGCGCGGGCGTGTCACGGTCGATGGCGTGGTCATCACCGCCAAGCAGACCCATGTGCCGATCGACGCGGCGGTCGCGATCGATGGCGAGCCGCTGTTGGTGCCGCCGGTGCTCATCGCGTGGCACAAGCCGGCCGGGGTGGTCTCGTCGGTGCATGATGACCACGGTCGGCCCGATCTGGCGCTGGCGCTGCCCGAAGAGTGGCGCAGCCGACATCACCCCGTCGGGCGCCTCGACGCCGAGACCTCGGGCCTGCTGCTGTTCAGCGGCGAGGGCCGGTTGACGCAGTGGCTGCTGCATCCGCGGCGGGCGATCGAGCGCGAGTATGAGGCGGTGGTCGAGGGCGCACCTGCCCCTGATCTGGCGGCGCGCCTCGCCGCGGGCATCCCCACGGCCGATGGCGTGCATGTGGCGCAGGTGCTCGAACAGGACGCTGACCGGGTGCGG
>JAGQJJ010001198.1 GCA_020430675.1 Myxococcales bacterium | reverse complement strand
GGTGCGCTCGGCCAGGGTCGCCAGCCATTGGGTCTTGCCCACGCCGCGCTCGCCGACGATCGCAAACGCGGCGCCCCGACCATCGCGGCGGCACTCGGCGATCTCGAACAGCCGGCGCGTCAGCTCGGGGAAGTGTTCGACGCGCAGGGCATCGTCCAGATCGCGGCGCTCGAGCGCCGCTTGCAGTTCGGCCGGCAGCGGGGGCAGGTCCGCGCCTTGCCCACGCTCGGTCTCCGCCTGCTTTTCGAGGCGGCGCAAGAAGAGGAAAGCCAGCGCCTTGCGCACCTGTTCGAGCCGCAGCGTCCAGCGGGCGGCGATCTGGCTGCTGCGCTTGACCGCCATGTACAGCGCGACCGGCAGCGCCACCAACGTGCCGAGCAGCCTTTGCTGGCCCCAGCGCGCGGCGCCGGCGAACGAGCCGTGCGGGGCGCGCTCCAGATACCCGGCGAGGATGTCATCGCGCCACGAGCGCAGCGTATACCAGCCGATCGGGAAGGCGCTGACCCAGGCAAAATCTTGAACCAGGGTATAGAGATAGCCCCGCCCCAGCACCGCCTCCGAGACGACGAGGAAGATCATGATCACCACCGCCGTGCGCCCGGCGATGCGCACCGAACGCAGGAGGCGGCGGCTCGTGACCTCGTCGACGGGGCGCGGAGGCGTTGTCGCCAGTCGCACCAGCACATGGTGCACGGCGGCGATGATCACCACATACCAGGCGATCATCAGGCAGACCTGCCGCGCCAGCCGCGTCTCGGTGACGTCGAGCAGGTCGAGCAGGTTGGCGAAGAACAACGAGGTGAAGCCGAGGACGAGCAACGGCAGGCCCAGCGCGTGGATCGGCCGCCACAGGCGGGCCAGCGCCGCGCCAGCGTCGCTTGTCACCGCCCAGGCGCGCACCATGCGATCGAGCCAGGCGAGCAGCCGTCGGTGGCGCAAGACGAGGGGCAGGATCAGCAGCGCGAGCAAGGCCACTTCGAGGGCCTGCCACCGCGTGGTCGAGCGCCCGAAAACCTCGATCAGCCACGTGGGCACGCGGTCGATCAGCTCGGTGCGGTGATAGACATACCAGCGCGTCATGAGCTGCAAGTGCCCGAGTTCACGCTGCAATTGCTCGATGCCCTTGCGACCGATGCCCATCAGGGCTTCGCGATACTCGGGGCTGAGCCAGGTCAGCAGCGCGAGGCGCACGTCGTTGAGATCGCGCGTCTCGTCGGCGGTGATGCGCACCGCCGCCTCGCGATCGGCCAGCTCGGCGCGTTCGAGCGCCTGCCGGTCGGATTCGATCGCCTCGATGGCGCGCAGGACGGCGTCGCGCTCCAGGCCAAAGGCGCGGAAACGCGGCGCGTCGAGGTCGAAGCCCACCTCAAACGTCGGCATGTCGATCTGGGCGCCGGTCGCCTCGAGAGCCCGACCCAGGTCGCGGCGGGCTGGGATGAGCGCATCGACCACCGCGTCGTGCATGGCGTCGGCGTCCTTGCCCTTCAACGTGCCCT
>JAGQJJ010001197.1 GCA_020430675.1 Myxococcales bacterium | reverse complement strand
CCTCGGGCAGCCGCTCGGGACGGATATAGGCGATGATCAGCTTCATGGCAGGCTCCGCGGCCGGGCCGGGCTCATTGGGTGGTGAAGACCTGGAAGCCGGCGTAGGCCTCCATGCCGTGTTCGCCGACGTCGAGGCCCTGCTGCTCCTCGTGTTTGCTGACCCGCAAGCCGATGGTGCGGGCGAGCGCAAAAAAGAGGCCGAGGCTGACCGGGAAGCAGAGCGCGCCGGTGGCGAGCACGCCGATGATCTGGGCGCCGAAGTCGCCTTCGGGGGCAAAGACGCCGACCGCGAGGGTGCCGAAGATGCCGCCGACGAGGTGCACCGAGATGGCGCCGACCGGGTCGTCGATGCGCAGCCGGTCGAGCAGCAGCACGCTGAAGACGGCCAACGCGCCAGCGAGCGCGCCGACGATGACCGCGTTGAGCGGCGAGATGACGTCGGCGCCGGCGGTGATGCCCACCAGCCCGGCGAGCGCGCCGTTGAGCACCATCGACAGGTCGGGTTTTTTCAAGAAGATCCAGCTGATGGCCATCGCCGAGATGATGCCGGCGGCGGCGGCGAGCGTGGTGGTGGCAAAGACGAATGAGACCGCGCCGGGGTTGGCCGAGAGCACCGAGCCGCCGTTGAAGCCGTACCAGCCGAACCACAGCAAGAAGGCGCCGATGGCGGCGAGCGGCAGGTTATGGCCCATGATCGGGCGGATGCGGCCGCCGACATACTTGCCCAGGCGCGGGCCGAGCACCAGCGCGCCGGCCAGCGCGGCCCAGCCGCCCACCGAGTGCACGATGGTCGAGCCGGCGAAGTCGTGGAAGCCTTTGGCCGCGAGCCAGCCGCCGCCCCAATGCCACATGCCGACGAGGGGATAGATCAGCGCGACGTAGATCGTCGAGAAGATGAGGAAGCTGTGCAGCTTGATGCGCTCGGCGACCGCGCCCGAGACGATGGTGGCGGCGGTGGCGGCGAACATGCCCTGGAAGATGAAGTCGGTCCAGTAGGTGTAGCCGGGGTTGTAGGCGGCGGTCAGGCCGGCGGCGTCGGTGCCGAGGCCGAAGCCGGCGAAGCCGAAGAGGGCGCCGGCAAATTCCTTGCCCGGGTACATCAGGTTGAAGCCGACCAGGGCGTAGGTGAGGATGCCGATCGCCACCACACACACGTTCTTGAACAGGATGTTGACCGTGTTCTTCGCCCGGGTGAGCCCGCATTCGAGCGACGCGAAGCCCAGGTGCATGATGAAGACCATGAACGCGGCCACCATCATCCAGACGTTGTTGACGACGAAGAGCACGTCGTCAGCGGTGACCGGCTTCTGGGCGTCCTGAGCAAAGGCGGGGGCGGCGGCGAGCAGGACAAGCGCGGCGAGCAGGCCGCGCCGGGAGCGGGTCTGGAGGCGGGTCAGCAATACGTCAACCGACGCGCGGCGCATGGACGCTCCTGGGGGCCGATGAGCGGCCCGATCAGCGGGTCAATGCGGCTATTTGACGCAAATTGACGCAGCGCG
>JAGQJJ010001196.1 GCA_020430675.1 Myxococcales bacterium | reverse complement strand
GCGTCCACCTCGGCGGGCGTCCAGGTGAAGTACCACCCCTCCTCGGCGTGGCCGGCCGGGTTCAGGCTGTCGGCGTCGGTGGCCGAGTAGAAGCCGCCGGCCGCGTCTGACATCTCGCGCGCCATCCAGCCCAGCGTCTCTTCCGCGACGCGCCGGTAGTCATCGCGCGGGTCGATCTGCCATGCGTCGAGCAGCACGCTGACGAGCAGGGCGTTGTCATAGAGCATCTTCTCGAAATGCGGCACGCGCCAGCGGGCGTCGGTCGAGTAGCGATGGATGCCCCCGCCGAGCTGGTCGTAGATGCCACCGCCCAGCATGCCATCAAGGGTGCGTTCGACCATGGCGCGCAGGTTGGCGTCGCCGGTGCGCCGGTGCACGCGCAGCAGCAGGTCGAGCACCGCGGGGCGCGGGAACTTGGGGGCCGGCGAGAAGCCGCCGAAGGTGGCATCGTAGCGCCGCGCGAAGGCATCGACCGTGTTGCGGATGGCATCGGCGTCCGGCACGGCCCCCGGCGGCGCGGGCGTGGCCAAAGCCTGCAAGCGCGTGGTCACCCGCTGGGCCTGAGCGACGACATCATCGGGCGCGGTGCGATAGCGGCGGTCCAGCTCGCGCAGAATGCTGAAGAAGCCCTGCCGTGCGCCGCGGTCGCCGTCGCGGGCCGGGAAGTACGTGCCCGCGAAGAAGGGCTCGCCGGCCGGCGTGAGCACGACGGTCATCGGCCAGCCGCCGCCGCCGGTCAGCAGGTTCACCGCGTTCATGTACAGCGCGTCGACGTCGGGCCGCTCTTCCCGGTCGACCTTGATCGCGACGTAATGCTCGTTGATGAAGCGCGCGATCTCTTCATCTTCGAATGACTCGGCCTCCATCACATGGCACCAATGGCAGGTGCTGTACCCCACGCTGAGCAGGACGGGTCGGTCGAGCGCGCGGGCGCGGGCGAAGGCTTCGTCGCCCCAGGCGAACCAGTTGACCGGGTTGCGGGCGTGTTGCAGCAGGTAGGGGCTGGTCTCGAAGATGAGGCGGTTGATCCAGGCTGGCCCAGGGTGCGGCTCGGGCGCGGGATGCGTCACCGCGGCGACGGCGAGGCGCAGCACCAGCGCGGGGTCGGGCCACAAGCCCGGCAGCGCCGGATCGGCGGGCGCGGCGCTGGCGGGCGTGGCCAGGGCGAGCAGGAGCGGCATCAACGCAAGGCGGCGCATCAGGCGACCTCCGGGTCAGGCCGGTAATCTAGCAGCGCCCGGGGAAAGTCTCCTGCTGCGCCGGATCCTTTCCCCGGGTTCTGCGCGCAGAACCCGGACGATGTGCCCGTGGCGCGCCGTCAGCGAGCGTAAGTCGCCTGCCATTGGCAAGGGGCGCACGCCCGCGGTTGGATGGGCGCGCCACCGCGAGGAGCCGCCGCGATGAAGCCCAAGTTGAGGTCACTGGCGCTGCTGAACGATGAGCTGATCCGCCTTCGGTTGGTCCTGGCCGCGCCCGACAAGCACTGGGCGCGCCGGGGGGCCG
>JAGQJJ010001195.1 GCA_020430675.1 Myxococcales bacterium | reverse complement strand
TCGGCGGGAAGTACGGCGAGATGAGCAGGCTGGTTCGCATCAATCGACCCGGCTCAGGCGCGGCAGCGTGCCAAACGCCGTCCAGCCCAGGGACGGCGCGCGGCCCTTCGGTCCCTCGGCGGCGATGACCGCGGCGATGCGTTCGGCGGCGTGCCCATCCCAGCGCGAAGGGATGCCATAGGACTTGGGATCGGTCTCCATCGCCGCGCGATACTCGGCCCAGACGCGCTCGGGCCTGGTGCCCGCGAGGCGGTTGGTGCCGATCAGGCAGGTCGAAGGGCGCTCGGTCGACTCGCGCAGCGTCACGCAGGGCACCCGCAGCACGGTGGTCTCTTCCTGAATGCCGCCCGAGTCGGTGAGGATGATGCGCGCATGCTCGACGAGGTGCAGGAAGTCGAGGTAACCCATCGGCGGCACCACGCGGATGTCAGCCGCTTCGAGGCGTGCGCGCAGACCGAAGGCGGCCATGCGATCGAGCGTGCGCGGGTGCGCCGGGAAGACGATCGGCTGCTCGGCGGCGACCTTCTCGATGATGCCAAACAGCCCGGCGAGCACCTCGGGATCGTCGACGTTGGCCGGCCGATGCAGCGTCAGCGCCGCGTAACCGCCGCGCTGGAGGCCCAGATCGGTGAGCACCGTCGACTTCGCGGCCTTCTCGCGATGGCTCAGCAAGGCATCGATCATCACATTGCCCGCGAAGTGCACGCCCTCATGGTCGAGCCCCTCGCGGGCCAGGTTGATCAAGCCGCTCTCTTCGCTCACAAACAGCAGATCCGAGAGCTGGTCGGTCAGCACGCGGTTGATCTCTTCGGGCATGGTGCGATCGAAGCTGCGCAGGCCGGCTTCGACGTGGGCCACGCGCACGCCCAGCTTGGCGGCGACCAGGGCGCAGGACAGGGTGCTGTTCACATCGCCGACGACGAGCACCAGGTCGGGCTTGTGGGCGAGCACGACCTCCTCAAACGCGGTCATGACCCGCGCGTGCTGACTGGCGTGCGAGCCGCCGTGCACGTCGAGGTTCAGGTCGGGTCGAGGGATGCCGAGCTCCTCGAAGAAGAGGGTGCTCATCGCGTGGTCGTAGTGCTGGCCGGTGTGCACGAGCAGGGGCTCGATCTGCGGATGGGCCCGCCACGCGGCCATCAGGGGGGCGATCTTCATGAAGTTCGGTCGGGCGCCGACGACGTTGATGACGCGCATGGGGGCTCTCCTCGCGGGCTCAGGTGGGGGCATGTACGCGGTTTCTGGCGCGAATGCAACCGCGAGGCCCTCGGCAAGAAGAGTGCCACGCCGCGAGGGCGCGGCCGGACGATGCGTTGGTAGAGGCATGCTCCACCGGGTGGGCGCCCGATGCGCCACCCGATGGCAGAAGATCGCTTAGAGCGAGTCGATCCAGGCGGCGAAGCGGGCGATGTCGGACGGATCGAGCGCCGCGCGGCCCTGAGGCATGCGCGAGCCACCGCCGCCGGCGGCCGCCTGGGTGCCGAGCAGCTTGTTGATGATATA
>JAGQJJ010000011.1 GCA_020430675.1 Myxococcales bacterium | reverse complement strand
CCACCAGCCCGCTGCTGCGCGGGTCGAAGGCGTCGCCATACGCCGCGCGCACCTCGGCTTCGGTCGAGCCGATGCCAATGCCGCGCTCGGTCTTCTCGGCAAACGGCGCCTGCACCGTGTAATCGCGCAGCGTGGCCGGCGACTCGGCGTCGTTGGCCGAGAGCGTGCCTTCGATGCCCGCCGTCGGCCATGACACCGTGGTCACGAACTCGCCCGTCGCGCCCTCTTCAAACGGCCCGTTCTCTTCCGCCGGCTTGCCCAGCCGCTCGGTCAGCGCCTCGCGCGACAGGCCCGCCTTGAGCCAGCCGAGCGACGTATCGCCCAGCCGGTTGACGCGGCACTCGTCGTCTTCCATTTCGCAGGGCGGCAGTGGGTCGACCGCGTTGGGCGCCTCGACCACCGGGGTCTCGGGCGGCGCGGCCTCGACCGGCGCCGAGGGCGCGGGCACCGGCCGGCCGGCGCAGGCGAAGAGCGAGAAGGCAGCAACAGCCATCAAGAGGCGGCGCATGGGCAGCTCCCGTGAAAAATCGCCGCAGCATACTCCATCGACGGCGCGATCAGCACGCGCCGTCGAGGTCGGCGAGCACCGCGTCGATCAGGCGGTCGTACCCCAACCGCCGCGCTTTGGCCGCGCGCCGGCTGCGGGCTTCGGGCGGTTCATCGGCGAGGCGGTCGGCGGCCTTCAACAAGGCGTCGGCGAGCGCGCGGGCGTCGTCCTTGGCAAACAGCGCGCCGGTGTCGGGGCCGGCGAGCAGCCAGTCCATCGCGCCATCGTCGGCGAGCAGCGCATACAGGCCGGTGCCCAGCGCCTCCTGCGCCGAGATGCTCGGGCGGGCGAAGACAGCGACGTCGGCGTGATGAAAATGCCCGGCCAACGCCCGGCGGTCGGCAAAGGGCGCCAGCGTGAAACGCGGGTCGTCGCCGAAGTGGAAGCGCACCCGTCGGCTGATCGGGCCATCGTCGAGGCCAACCACCAAGGCGCGCAGGCGGGCGTCCTGGGCCATCGCGCGCGAGAGCCCTTGAAGGCAGAGCGCGATCGCCGCCTCCTTCTCGGGCGCAAAACGCGAGGTCACGATCGCCACCACCTCACCATCGGGCCCGCGGCGCTGTTCGGGCGCGTCGCCAAACGTCGCGGGATCAAAGCCGAGCGGCGTCGGCCGCATCTTGGCCAGCGCGGCGAGGCGTTCGGGCGCAGGCAGCATGGCCGCGATCAGCTCGGGCGTCTCGGGGGTATTGGCCACGATGAGCTGCGCCCGCCGGCACGCGGCGATGACCTCGGGCGCGCGCACCCACTGATAGGCCAGCGCCAGCGCCCGGTCGCGCGCCGGGGCGTCGCGGTCGCGCCAGTCGAAGGCGTGCATCTGCCGGTTCTGGCCCATGAACGCGATGAGCGGCACGCGGGCGAGCACCGGGTCTTCGGCGATCGACCGCCCGAAGAGCTGCGGCGGCCCGAACCACAGGATGCGCTCGGGCGCAAACCGGCGCACGGCGGCGGCGAGGCCGCGCGACAGGAAGATGTTGCGCGGCAGCGTCAGCGTGGCGACGCGCGCCTCTTCGTAGCCCGCCGCGACGCGTTTGGGCGCGTCATCGCGGCGGCCGGGCGCAAAGACGCGGACCTGATGCCCGCGAGCGGCGAGCTGCTCGGCCCAGATGTTCTCCTGGTACGAGAATCCAAGGCGATACGAGCCGCTGATCAGGGCGAAACGCATGCGCCATCATGGCCGCGTGGCGGGTGTCCCGCGAGCACAAATCGGGGTAGAGTGGCGCCGCCATGCGCGGGAGGTGCGGATGATCATCGGCGAAAGCATCGTGCGCGCCGACGGGCCGGCGAAGGTGCGCGGCGAGGCGCTGTATGTCGACGACGTGCGGCCCGAAGGTTGCTGGTATGGCGCCACGGTGCGGGCGCCGGCGGCGCGCGGGCGCATCATCGCGCTGCGGCGCGACCCGAAGTTTGATTGGACCGACATTGTGGTCTGCACCGCGGCCGATGTGCCCGGCGAGAACGTCATCGCGCTGATGACCGATGATCAGCCGGTGCTGGCCGACGGCGAGTTCCTGCACGTCACCGAGCCGGTGGCGCTGGTCGCCGCGCCCGATCGCGACCGGGCCCTGGCGGCGGCGAAGCACCTGGAGGTGGTCTTCGAGCCGCTGCCGGCGCTGTTCGACCCCGAGGCGTCCGAGGGCAACAAGCTGGTCATCTTCGGCGATGACAACGTCTTCAGCCGCATCGACCTGCGCCACGGCGCGCTGGGCGTCGACGCCGCCGGCGGGGTGATCATCGAGGGCACCTATCACGTCGGCCTGCAAGAGCAGCTCTACATCGAACCCCAGGGCATGATCGCCGAGCCGCGGCCCGATGGCGGGGTGACGATCTTCGGCTCGATGCAGTGCCCGTACTACGTGGTCAAGGCGCTCAAGCGGGTGCTGGGCCATGACCGCCTCAACGTGGTGCAGGCGGCGACCGGCGGCGGCTTCGGGGGCAAGGAAGAGTACCCCTCGATGGTCGCGGCCCACGCCGCGGTGCTGGCGATGAAGACCGGGCGGCCGGTGAAGCTGATCTACCGCCGCGATGAGGATCTGCGGGCGACCACCAAGCGGCATCCGGCGCGCATTCATCACAAGGTGGCGGTCGACCCCGAGACCGGGCGCCTGCTGGCCGCCGAGATCGACGTGCTGTTCGATGGGGGCGCCTATAACACCCTCTCGCCGGTGGTGCTCAGCCGCGGCGTGCTGCACGCGATGGGGCCCTATGCCTGCCCGCATGTGCACGTGCGCGGGCGCATGGTGGCCACCAATACGCCCCCGAACGGGGCCTTCCGCGGCTTCGGTGCGCCGCAGGTCATGTTTGCTGCGGAGCGGCAAATGGACCGCATCGCGCGTACGCTCGGCTTCGATCCGGTGACGGTGCGGCGCACCAATCTGTATCGCGACGGCGATATCACGCCGACTGGGCAGCGCCTGTTCGACGTGGCGGCGATCGAGGTGCTCGACAAGGCGCTGGCCGCCGCCGAGGCGCCGTTGTCGAGCGGGCCGGCGATCCCCGGCGCCGGTCAGGGGGCCGCCCGACGTGCTTCCGGCCGCGGCGTGGCCATCGCCTGGCATGGCTGCGGCTTCACCGGCAACGGCGAAGCGGCGCTCAAGGGCAAGGCCGACGTGGCGCTTGAGGGTGACCAAGTGGTCATCTATACCGCGAGCACCGATATCGGCCAGGGCACTGACACCATCTTCCCGTCGATCGTGGCCCAGACGCTGGGCATCGATGTCAGCCGCGTGCGCAACGCGCCGCATGACACCGCGGCGGTGCCCGACAGCGGCCCGACGGTGGCCAGCCGCACCGCGATGGTGGTCGGCCGGGTGGTGCAGCGCGGCGCCGAGAAGCTGCTGGCGGCGCTGCGGGAAGAGGTGGGCGATGCCACGCTCGACTTCGACGCCGCCCTCGCCCGCCGCAAACAGACGACGCCGCTGCGGGTGCGCGCCGAGTATGAGGATCAGGGCGCGGTCTGGGACGCCAGGACCTATCAAGGCGACGCCTATCCGACCTATGGCTGGTCGTGCATGGTGGTTGACGTGGACGTCGACCTCGACACCGGCGAAGTGCGCCACCGCCGGCTGGTGCAGGCGACCGACGTGGGCAAGGCGCTCAACCCGGTGCTGGCCAGCGGGCAGCTCGAAGGCGGCGCGCTGCAAGGGCTGGGCTATGCGACGTGCGAAGAGGTGGTGCTCGACGCGCACCGCCAGATGCGCAATGACCGGCTGACGAACTACATCATCCCCACCGCCCTCGACGCGCCCGAGATGGTCACGGTGCTGGTCGAGCGGCCTTTCAAGGACGGCCCGTTCGGGGCCAAGGGCATCGGCGAGATCCCCCATGACGTGCCCGCAGGCGCGGTGGCGCAGGCCATCGAGCAGGCGTGCGGCGTGGTGCTCGACCGCTTGCCGATGACGCCCGAGCGGGTGCTCGCGGCCCTGGAGGCGGCGCGATGAAGACGCGGATTGCCTTTGCGCTCAACGGCGCGCCGGTTGAGGTCGAGGTGCCGCCGATGGCGCGGCTGCTCGACGTGCTGCGCGAGGACGTGCGCGCGACGGGCACCAAAGAGGGCTGCGGCGAGGGCGAGTGCGGCGCGTGCACGGTGCTGATCGACGGGCGGGCGGTCAATAGCTGCCTCGTGCCGGTGGTTCAGGTGCGCGGGGCGCGCGTGCAGACGGTCGAGGGGCTGGCGAAGGACGGGCGGCTGCATCCGGTGCAGCAGGCCTTCCTCGATCACGGCGGCGCGCAATGCGGCATCTGCACGCCCGGCTTCCTGGTCGCCGCCGCCGAGCTGCTCGATCGCAACGCCACGCCCGACGCCGCCGAGGTGCGCGAGGCGCTGGCCGGCAATCTGTGCCGCTGCACGGGCTACCAGAAGATCGTCGACGCGGTGGTCGCCGCCTACGCCAAGGAGGGCGCGTGATGCTCACCAGCCCGGCGAAGGTCTTGTGCCCGGCCACGCTTGACGAGGCGCTGCGCCTGCGCGCGCAGCACCCCGATGCCATGCCATTGGCCGGCGGCACCGATGTGATGGTCTTCCTCGAAGCGGGCGCCATTGCGCCGGCGGCGTTTTTGAACCTTTGGGGCCTGCCCGGCCTCGACGCCATCGCCACCACGCCCGGCGGCCTGCGCCTCGGCGCGCTTTGCACCTACACCACGCTCATCCACGACAAACGGGTGCAAGCGGCGGCGCCGGCGCTGGTCGAAGCGGCGCGCACGGTGGGCGCGTTGCAGATTCAGAACCGCGGCACGCTGGGTGGCAACATCGCCAACGCCAGCCCGGCCGGCGACACCCTGCCGGTGCTGCTCGCGCTCGACGCCGAGGTTGAGGTGCAGAGCCTTCGCGGTGCGCGGCGCGTGCCTTTCGACGGGCTTTACACCGGGTATCGCAAGCTGGCCCTGGCGCCCGATGAGCTGATCACCGCGGTGCACCTGCCCACCCCGCATGCGGCCGACCACACGCATTTCCGCAAGGTGGGCACCCGGCTGGCGCAGGCGATCAGCAAGGTGATCCTGGGCGGGCGCTTGCGCATCGAAGGCGGCGTGGTGACCGACGCGCGGGTGGCGTTTGGCAGCGTGGCCCCCGTGCCGGTGCGGGCCCGCGCGGTCGAGAAGGCGCTGCTCGGCAAGCCGGTCGATGTGGCCGCCGCCGACGCGGTCAGCGCCGACATTCAGCCGATCGATGACGTGCGCAGCACCGCCGAGTACCGCCTGAGCGTCGCCCGCCGCGTGCTGCGAAGCTGGCTCGCGAGCCTCGCTGAAGGCGCCTGATTACTTCGGCACCTTCTCCCAGTCGGCGAGGAAGCGCGCGAGGCCGATGTCGGTCAGTGGGTGGTGGGCCAGCTTCTTGAGCACGTCGAAGGGCACGGTGACCACGTCGGCGCCCATCTTGGCCGCTTCGAGCACATGCAGCGGGTGGCGGATGCTGGCGACCAGCACCTCGGTCTCGTAGTCGTAGGCGTCGTAGATCTCGATGATCTGGCGGGCCAGCTCCATGCCATCGTGCGCGATGTCATCGAGGCGGCCGACAAACGGGCTGATGTAATCGGCGCCGGCCTTGGCGGCCAGCAGCGCCTGTAGCGGCGAGAAGCACAGGGTGACGTTGGTGCTGATGCCCTGCTCGGCGCACCACGCGACCGCCTTGAGCCCCTCGGGGATGAGCGGGATCTTGACGACGATGTTCTCGTGCAGGCGCGACAGCTCGCGCGCCTCGCGGCGGATGCCCTCGAAGTCGGTGCTGACCACCTCGGCCGAGATCGGGCCATCGACCAGCTCGCAGATCTCGGTGATGACCTCGTTGAACTTGCGGCCGGTGCGCGCGATGAGCGAGGGGTTGGTCGTCACCCCGTCGAGCAGCCCCATGGACTGCGCCTCGCGGATCTCGTCGATGTTTGCAGTGTCGATGAAGAACTTCACGGCAGCCTCCAGATGATCGGTCGCGCATCCTACCGATGCCCGCGGCCTGACGAAAGCCTCACCGTCCTTGCCGGGTGCGCGGCGCTGCTGCACAGTGGCCGGAACAACCCGTACGGCGCGGAGCGCAACAATGGACGATCGACTCGCAGGCAAGGTGGTGTGGCTGACCGGCGGCAGCCGGGGCATCGGCGAAGCGGCGGCGCTGGCCTGCGCCCGGGCCGGCGGCGCGGTGGCCATCTCGTCGCGCAAGGACGGCCCGCTGGTCGAAGCCGCCGCGCGCATCCAAGCCGCGGTGCCCGGCGCGCGCGTGCTGCCGGTGGCCTGCCATGTCGGCCAGGCCGAGGCGCTGGCCGAGGCGGTCGCAAAGATCGAAGGCGAACTGGGCCCCATCGACGCGCTGATCAACAACGCCGCGACCAATCCCTACTTCGGGCCGCTGATCCGCACGCCCGACAACGCCTGGGAGAAGACCTTCGAGGTCAACGTCAAGGGCCCCTTCATGGCCGCGCGGCTGGTGATCGACCGCCTCGTCGCGCGCAAGGCGCCGGGCTCGATCGTCAACGTCGCCAGCATTCAGGGCTTTCGCGCCGCGCCGTTTCAGGGCGTCTATGGCATGACCAAAGCGGCGCTGATCTCGATGACGCGCACGCTGGCCTTCGAGATGGGCAGCATGGGCATCCGCGTCAACGCCGTCGCGCCCGGCCTGATCGAGACGCGCTTCGCCTCGGTGCTGACCGGAACCCCTGACATTCTGCGCCGTTATACCGACCGCGCCCCGCTCGGCCGGGTGGGCGCGCCCGAAGAGATCGCCGGCCTGCTCGTGCACCTCGCCTCCGATGAGTCGAGCTATACCACCGGGCAGGTCTTCACGGCCGACGGCGGCTTCACCAGCATCTGATGAGCGCGCCGCTTCCGGCGCAGGCCGGCGCCGTGCGTCAGGTCGCCTGGCTCTTGTGGCCCCGGTGGCGCGGGCTGCGCAACGGCGCGCGCAGCCGCGACGGGCGTGCCGGCGTGCGCCTGTTCTTCCTCGGCGTGCTGGGGTTGGCGTTCATGGCCGGCGCGTTCACCGGCGCGCAGTGGCTGTTCGAGCGCTTCCTGGAGGTGGAGTTCCTCGCCGAGCTGCTCATCCGCCGCGTGCTCGACATCGTGCTGCTGTTTTTCACCGGCCTGCTGATTTTCAGCAATGTGATCACCGGCTTCACCACCTGCTTTCTATCGCTCGACCTGCCGCTGCTCATGGCCGGGCCGGTGCCGACTGGCCGCCTCTACCTGGCGCGGCTGGTCGACAACTGGGCGCAGGCTTCGTGGATGATGCTGGTCTTTGCGCTGCCCATCCTGGCCGGCTGCGGGCCGGTGCTGGGGGCCGGGCCGGCGGTCTACATCGCGCTCCCGTTGCTGGTGCTGCCGCTGACCGTGATGTGCGCCGCGGTCGGCACCGCGCTGACGCTGGCCCTGGCGCGATGGCTGCCCGCACAGCGCACGCACGACGTGCTCATCGTGCTGGCGATGCTCGGCTTCCTGGTGGTCTACATCGCGTTCCGCTTCGCTGAGCCTGAGCGGTTCTTGCGGCCCGAAGGCTTCGGCGATCTGGTGGCGCTGGTGGGCGATCTGCGGGCCTCGGAGAACGCCGGCACGCCGACGGGCTGGGTCGTCGACGCGCTGTTTGCGTTGCTGCGTGGCGAGTGGGCGGCGGCAGCCGAGCCGGTGGCGCTGCTCTATCTGGGCGCGACGGCGGCGTGCGTGCTGGCCGCCTGGCTGGCCCGCGCGACCTGGCTGCGCAGCTTTCTGATCGCGCAGGAGGGCCGCGTCGAGGGCGAGGGCCTGCTGGCGCGGCTCCTGGGCGGCTGGCTGGGCCGTCGCCCCGCCCGGTGGACGGGCACACCGGTGCGCGCGCTGCTCGATCGCGACTCCCGGGTCTTCTTCCGCACCACCGGGCAGTGGACGCAGCTCTTGCTCGTCGCGGCACTGGTTGTGGTTTATCTGTTCAATTTCAAATACTTCCGCACGCTTGAAGAGACGGGCGTCATCGGGCCGATGGGTCTCTTGTTCGTCAATCTGGCGTTGAGCGGGCTGGTGGTGACGACCATCGCGGTGCGCTTTTTGTACCCCGCGGTCAGCCTGGAGGGCCGCGCCTTCTGGGCGGTGCGCGTGGCGCCGATCACCGCCGAGCACCTGTTGCGGGCCAAGATGGCGTGGGGCCTGTGGCCGCTGCAGGGGCTGGCGCTGGCGCTGACGGTGGCCAGCGATCTGATCGTCGGGTTGCCGGAGTGGATGATCGCCGTCTCGGTGGCGCTGTCGGCGCTGATGACCGTGGGCCTCACCGGCATGGGCGTCGGCCTCGGCGCGCTGTGGCCGCGGTTTCACCTCGACAACCCGGCGCGCATCGCCAGCGGCGCGGGCGGCGTGACCTATATGCTGCTGGCGCTCAGCTATCTCGTGGTGATGCTGGTGCTGACCGGCTTTCCGCTCGCTGCGCTGCAATATCTGATCGAGACGGGCTACGCGCCGTCGACGGGGCGTCAGGTGCGGCTGACGCTGATGGCCCTTGGCGCGATCGCGTTGACCGTGGCCGCCTGGAAGCTGCCGCTGAAGCTCGGCGCGCACGCGCTGCGGCACCGTGAGGAGTAACGGCATGATCAAGAAGCTGGTGCCGCTGCTGGCCGCGGCCGAGCGGATGATGGTCTTCACCGGCGCCGGGGTCAGCGTCGACTCGGGCATCCCCGACTTCCGGACGCCCGGCGGCATCTGGGATCGCATCGACCCGATGACGCTCAGCCGGTCGGGCGCCGAGGGCTCGCCGGCGCGGCGGGCCGAGTTCTGGCGTGCGATGCGCAGCCTGGCCGACAGCCTGGGCGACCCGAAGCCCAACGCGGTGCATCACGCGGTCGTCGCGCTTGACCAGCGCGGCCAGGTGGGCGGCGTGGTCACGCAGAACATCGACGGGCTGCATCAAGCGGCGGGCTCGACCGAGGTGATCGAGCTGCACGCCAACCACCTGATGTGCCACTGCCTCGGTTGCGGCGATCGGCTGCCGACCGCTGAGGTGGTCGCCCGCGTGCGCGGCGGCGAGGCCGCGCCGAGCTGCCGCAAATGCGGCGGCATCATTCGCCCCGAGCTGGTCCTGTTCGAAGACATGCTGCCCGTCGACGCGCTGCGCCGCGCCGAGCGCCTCGCGCTCAGCTGCGACCTGTGCCTCGTGCTCGGCAGCAGCCTGGTGGTGCACCCGGCCGCCGATCTGCCACGCATGGCCCGCCGCGCGGGCGCGAAGCTGGTCATCGCCACCCTGGGCCCGACCCCGATCGACGACTGGGCCCACTTGAAGATCGACGCGCCCCTGGCCGATGTTTTTGTGCCCGCCGTCAGGAAGCTGCCGCGCCGTCGATCGGAAAGTTGACCATAACCGCCTGAAACAAAAGCGGATAATGTCGATCTGGTCGGGAGTTTGATGTTTCCGCCGACGGCAGCTAGCGTCTTCGCGATGAACACGCAAGACCTGTTGCTGGCTTTCTGCTGCACCCTCGCGGGCGCCTTCTTGATCCAAGGCTGTGACGACGCCGTTTCGCCGGGCGAACCCCGCGAAGTGCCCGGCGAACTGCGCGACAGCCGCACGATCGGCAACGTCGAAGACGCCGCCGTCGACATGGCGATGATCGCCCTCGACCCCGATGACGGCATCCCACTGCTCGACGCCGAAGCGCCGGGCGACGGCGAGGTTGCCGAGCGGCCCGACGCGGCGGTCGACACCGACGGCGCGCCCAACCCGCCGCCGGGCGACTGCACCGGCACCGAGCGTCGGCTTTGCACCGAGTCGTGCGGCGTGTCGACCTGCACCAATGGCACCTTCGGCCCCTGCCAGCCCGCCGCCGAGCGCTGCAACGGGCACGACGACAACTGCGACGGGCAGGCCGACGAGACCTATAACGGTCTGGGCATTGGCTGCACCGTGCAGATGAACGGCTGCTCGGCCCCGGGCACGCGCGCCTGCACGCCCGACGGCAGCGGCACCTACTGCGCCGCCGAGCCGGTCGCGCCCATGCCCGAGGTCTGCGACGGCGCCGACAACGACTGCGATGGCACCAACGACGAGGACTTCCCCGGCCAGCAATGCTGCACCGAGAACTTCCAGTGCCCGGTGGGCGCGCAATGCGTCAACGGGCAATGCGAAGGCGGCCCCGGCCCAGGGCCGAATGGGTGCCTCGATGACTTCGACTGCGATCTGTTCGAGGTCTGCGTGGCCGGCGACTGCGTGCCGTTCTGCCTGAGCGACCTGGACTGCGGGCCCGGCGAGAGCTGCATCGACGCGGCCTGCATCCCCGAGCCGCCCTGCGTGCGCGACGCCGACTGCGCCGGCGCGCTGGTCTGCCTCGACGGCGAGTGCGTGCGGCCGCCGGGCGCCAATAGCTGCGACATGCCGGTCGCCATGCCCGATTTTGGCGTGTACCGCGGCAGCAACGCGGCGGCGTTCGACGACCTCGGCGCGGGCTGCGGCGGTGGCGCCGAAGGGCCCGAGCAGGTCTTCACCTTCACCCTCGACGCGCCCGCGTTTGTCACGCTGGCCACGCTGGGCACCGAATTCGACACGGTGCTCTCGGTGAGCACCGCGTGCGGCGGCGGCATGGAGGTCGCCTGCGACGACGACGGCGGCGAGGCACTGGACTCGCGCGTCGAGTTCGCCGCCGAGGCCGGCGTGGAGTACTTCGTGGTCGTGCACGGCTACAGCGCCGACGAGATCGGCGACATCGTGCTCACGTTCTCCGGGGAAGCGGGCTGCGCCGTCGACGCCGACTGCGCGGAAGACCAGGCCTGCGCTGCCGGGCGCTGCGTGGCCACCTCGTGCGGCAACGCGGTCGACATGCCCGATTTTGGCCTTTACCAGGGCGATACGACCGACGGCCTCGACGACGTCGACGCGAGCTGCGCGCCGGCGCCGGGCCGCGAGCAGGTCTACACCTTCCAGCTCGCCGAGGCGGCGTTGGTGGTGCTCGATACCAGCGGCTCGGCCTTCGACACCGTGCTCTCGCTGCGCGCGGCGTGCCGCGACGCGGCGACCGAACTGGCCTGCGACGACAACGGCGCCCGCGCCGGCACCGCGTCGCGACTGGTCTTCGAGGCCGAGGCCGGCGTGCGCTACTTCGTGCTGGTCGAAGGTCGCGACGCGGCGGCCCGCGGGGCGGTGGCGCTGGAGTTCTCGCGCGGCGTCGCCTGCGCGGCCGACGAGGATTGCGCGCCGGGCGAAGCCTGCGCCGACGGCCTGTGCACGCCCACCGCCTGCGCCGGCGCCATCGATCTGCCGGCGTTTGGCCAGTACCAGGGCAACAACGCCGCCGGGCAGGACGAGATCGACAGCAGTTGCGTGGCCAACGCGGGCCGCGAGCAGCTCTATACCTTCCAGCTCGACGAAGCGGCGGACGTGACGCTCGATACCACCGGCTCGGCGTTCGACACGGTGCTCTCGGTGCGCACGGCCTGCGATGACCCGGGCAGCGAGCTGGCCTGCGACGATGACGGCGCGGGCGCTGGCTTTGCCTCGCGCGTCGAGTTCTTCGCCGAGGCGGGCGTGCGCTACTACGTGGTCGTCGAGGGCTATAACGCCAACGCCCAGGGCGCGTTCACGCTCGACTTCCGCGGCAGCGGGCTGATCGCACCGGTCGACTGCAACGAGTGCGAGATCGCCTGCGTCAACGAGCTGTGCGTGCCGGCCATGCCCGCGGCGTGCAACGGCGCGACGGTCGGCAACTCGCCGGGCCAGTACGTGGGCAATACCGCCGGCCTCCCCAACCGGCTGAGTCCGAGCTGCGCCGGCTCAAACGCGCCCGAAGACGTCTTGCTGGTGATGTTTCGCCGCGACACCGACGTGACGGCCAGCACCGCGGGCTCCGACTTCGACACTGTGCTCTACGTGCTCGAAGGCTGTGATCCCAACAATGAGGTGGTCTGCAACGACGACTCGGTCGGGCTGACCTCCGAGGTCAGCTTCCGCGCGCGTGCCGGGGTGCCCTACTACATCGTGGTCGACGGCTACAACGCGGCGCAGGGCGGCTTCACGCTGACCCTCCAATAGCCCCAGGCTCGCTACGCGGGCCCGGGCCTCGGCGCCGGTCGCCTCGTCGGCGCGGGCCCACCAACGCCGCACCCCTCATCGAACCGAGCGCGACCGCCTTCTGGACCGCGGCCATGCAAGCGGTCGCGAGGCCGAGCGGCACACGCACAGGTCGGGCGTGTTGACCGACGGTTCGGGCGCAGGCGCAGGTCTGCCCGCCGCACGATGCCTTAAAAATCGATTACTTGAGCAGGGGGATGCGGTCGTCGCCGAGAACCTGAACGCCCTTGTTGTCGCCGGGCCGGGCCCGCGTCGGCACATCGCCCGAGAGCGTCTGCACCGCCGGCCGCCCGGTATTGCTCGGCGGCGGGTTGGCCGGTGCATGGGCCGGCACGGCGACCGGCGCTTCGGCCGGCGGGTTGCTCGGCGCGGCCACCGGCGGGTCCTTGCCCGCGGGCGGGTTCTTCGGCCGCGCCGGGGGCGCCGCGGGCGGCGGCGTGGGCGCGTTGGCGCGCAGCTTGAAGCGCTTTTCGACGCGCTGCGGGCGGTCACCGGCCAGATCGAGCGTCCACCCGGTCGCTTCGTAGCCGTCGCGGCGGATGCTGATGCGATAGGTGCCCCCGGCCAGGCGCGTGCGCAGCGGCGTGCGGCCGATCTCGCGCCGGCCGAGCACCACCGAGGCGCCGTCGGGCTCGGTCTCGATGACCACCAGGTGATAGACGCGGTTGGCCGCCTCGCTGCCATCCGCCTCGTCGGCCTCGGCAACCGCCGCGTCGCTCGCTTCGGCCGCAGCCACGGCCGCATCGGCCGCCGGAGCCGCCGGCACCGGCGCGGCCTTTGTCGGCGCCGCGGGCGTCACCTTGGGCGCCGGTGCGGGCACCGACGGACGGGCGAGGGCCGGCTCGGCCAGCTGTTCGGCCGCGGTGGCGGTGGGTGGCGGCGGTGGGCGCAGCGCAAAGATGATCGCCGCCACCGCCAGGCCGCCGATCAACAGCGCCGCGAGCCACATGCCCCGACCTGCCGGGCGCGCATTGGCCCCCGACTGCTCGACCGACCAGCCATGGCTGCTCGATGGCATCGACGACTCATCGGGTTCGAGCGGCAGGCCCAGGCGGTTGCGCACCTGGCGCAGCGCCATGCGCATCTCGGCGGCGCTCGCAAAGCGCTCGTCGGGCGATTTGGCCAGCGCGCGCATGACCACCGCCTCAAGATCGGCCGGGCAGTCGAGGTCGGGCTTGACCTCGGCAAACGGCGGTGGCGCGGCGTGCAGGTGCATGCGGAACAGCTCGTGATGCGAGCCGCTCTGAAACGGCAGCCGCCCGGTGAGCATGCGGTACATCACCACGCCGAGCGCGTAGATGTCGGTGCGCGCGTCGACCTGCCCGAAGGCCACCTGCTCGGGCGCCATGTACTGCGGCGTGCCGCAGATCTGGCGCTCCATGGTGATCTCCTGCCCGCTGACCGGATCTTCGGTCGCGTCGATGTACCGCGCGATGCCGAAGTCGAGCACCTTGACGAAGTCGGGGTCGTCGTTCTGGACGGTCAGGAACAGGTTCCCCGGTTTGATGTCGCGGTGCACGATGTGCTTGCGGTGCGCGTTGTCGAGCGCGCGCAGCACCTGGTCGATGATGTGGATCGTGCGGGCGGGCGGCATCAGGCCGTTGCGCAGCACGCGGTGCAGCGTCTGGCCTTCGAGCAGCTCCATCACCAGGTAGAGCTGCTGGTCTTCGGTGATGCCGTAGTCGTGCACCACCGTGATGTTCGGGTGATTCAGGTTCGAGGCGATGCGCGCGCCACGGGCGAAGCGCTCCGAGGTCGCTTCGTCGGCCGGGGGCAGCAGCTTGATGGCCACCGCGCGCTGGATCGACTGTTGCCAGCCCAGCCAGACCGAGCTCTCCATGCCGCCGACGCCCAGCAATTCGCGCAGGGTATAGCGGGCGGCGACGACCTGACCGGCGAGATCCTCGACAACACGACGACCGTCGTGGGGGCAGCGGGTGCGCCGCTCCTCAAATCGCGTCCGGCAACGAGAGCAGATCCAGGTCAAGGCAACCTCGACGTGTGCGAGCCGGTGACGCGGACGGCGTCCGCGCAGGGGCTCCGCAGGTAGGGTAGATCCCCGATGGCGAGAGCGTCAAGCTCCGTCCGAGCGCTGACGGACCCCTGTCGGCGCCCGCCGTCGTCTCCCTGGGTGGGATCCAACTCGATTCTGCGATTCCGTCAACTTTCTGGTCAATTACGCGCAGCGGCGGGCGAGTTGTCCGCCGAGATCAGTCGCGCTGCTGACATCGGGCGTCGATGCGCGCGATCTGCTCGCGCAGGTCATCGATCTCCCGCTGCCAATATCGGATGTCACCGAAGTGCCCGAAGGTGCGCTGAAAGACCGGGTCCTTCCAACGCCGCGCAATCCACGCCGAGTAGTGCACGAAGCGCAGCGCGCGCAGGGGTTCAACCAGGTCGAGCCAGGCGCCGGGGAAGTCGCGCACCTCGCGGTAGGCGTCGAGCAGGCGCGCGCGCTGCCGGTCGCCGTCTTTGTCATAGCTGGGCACGAGCATCCAGACGTCCTGCGCGGCGGGGCCGATGCGCATGTCGTCAAAGTCGAGGAACACGGGGCCCGAGGGCGTCCAGAGCAGGTTGCCGGGGTGGCAGTCGCCGTGGATCCGATGCAGCGGCACGTCGGCAAAGAGCGGCGCGATGCGGTCGAGCAGGGCTTCGACGGTGTAGGCGTAGCCGTCGCGCACCTCGCGGGGCAGGGCGTCGTGGCGCAGCAGCCACTCGAGCTCGGCGCGGCCGTAGGTGTCGGGGTCGAGCACCGGCCGGGCGGGCGCGGGGCCTTCGTCGCCCACGTCGTGCAGCTCGGCGAGCGCGCGGCCGATGACGTCGAGCTGTTCGTCGTTGAACTCTTCGGGCGGGCGGCCGCGCACGCGCGGGTAGAGCGCGTAGTGGATGCCTTCAGCCTCGCCGGTCAGCGTGCCGATGGTGCCGCCGTCGCCGTCGAGGTCGAGCGGCACCACGACCGGCACGCCGGCGTCGTCGAGCGCGTAGATGAAGTCGTGCTCGTCGTCGAGCGCTTCGACCGACCAGCGCCCAGGTCGGTAGAACTTGCCGACCAGCCACTCGCCGTCGGCCCGTTCGACCTGGTAGACGCGGTTTTCGTAGCTGTTGAGCGCGATCGCGCGGCCGGTGCAGGCGTGGCCGGCGCGTTCGACGGCGCCGATGACCTGGTCGGGCGTGAGTTGATGGAAGCGCTCGGCGAGGGCTTTCAAGGCGTGATCCCCAGCAACCGCGCGGCGGCGGGCAGGTCGTTGCCGGTGAGGATGACATCGTCGACCTGCAAAACCGGGCGGCGCAGCAGGTTGTTCTCTTCGGCGATCAGCGCCGCGGCGCGGTCGGCATCGGGCACTTCGTCCTTGAGGCCCAGCTCGCGGTAGCGCACGTTGCGCGGGTTGAGGAAGTCCTTGACCGGGCGCGCGCCGATGAGGGCCCGAATCTCAGCGGCGTCGAGCGGGGCGGCGTTCATCTCGCGCTCGGTGTAGCGCACGCCCCAAGCGTCGAGCTGCTTCTTGTAGCGACGGCAGGTGTCGCAAGACTTCTTCCAGATGAGGTGGACCTCGGGCATGACGACTCCTTTGCGGATCAGCGGCGGCAGGCGCCGGGGTCGGTCGGGGGGCCCAGCACGGGGCCGATGAAGGGGGCCAGCTCGGCGCAATCGACGCGCCCGTCGCTGTCGCGATCGATCCGGGGCGCGCCGTTGCGGCCGTCGCCGCGCACGAAGGCGATGACCGCCGAAGCCCCTGCGCGGGTGCGGCCGCGCAGGGCGGCGGCGTTGGGGCCGCCGAGGATGGCCTGCTCGGTGGTGCTCGACATGCGGCCGGCCAACAGGCGCACTTCTTTGTATTCCAAGACAAATTCGGCGCGGGTTCGGCGCACGGCGAAGCTCACCTCGCCGGCCGTGCCGTCGCCGCGCAAGGTGACGCCCAGGTCGCCGTCGGCGTCGGCGTCGAAGACCCCCGCGGCGTTGTCGACTGCGGCGCCCGCGGGTTCACGGGGCACGGCCGCGCCGGCTTCCAGGCCCCAGCGCTCCTCCCAGCCTTGCAGGATCAGCGTCGCGTCGGGGCCCAGCGTCGAGAGGGTGCCGTGCAGCACCACCGGGTCGAGCGAGGGCAGCATCGCCGCGCCAGGCATCTGTGCGGCGCAGCGGCGGTTGACGTCGGCGATGGGCGATTGGCCGAGCACGCAGGTCAGCATTTCGACGGTGACTTCGTCGCTGTCGGTGCAGATGGTCGCCAGGCCATAGCGGGTGACAACCTCGGCCTGGGCGCGGGGGAAGGCGCCGGTGACCACCGAAGCGGTCTCGAAGCGGGTCATCCAGACGCCGTCGATGTCGATCGGGGCAGGCGCGCCGCGGCAAGCGGGCGCGTCGAGGCCGCGGGCGGACAGCGTCTCGGTCAGATCGGCGTCGACGCCGCCGTCGGTCTCCATCTGTTCGATGGGCACGCAGGCCGATAGAACCAGGGCGGTGGCCCAGGCGGGGCGCAAATCAGGCCTGCTTCGCCTGCGCGTCGAGGTAGGCGGTCAGCGCGTCGGCCGTCTTCTGGAAGTTGGGCTCGATCAACTTGCCGACGAAGCTCTCGACGCCCGAGGTGACCTTGCCGATCAGCAGCCGCGGCACCATGCCCTTGAGGTCGAGATCGAGCGCGCCGAGGATGCGCATCTCGGTCTGACTCTCACCCACCGAGTGATAGCTGGTGGTGCCGGCGCATTTGATGCGATCGCTCATGAAGCCCATCACGAGGCGCCACTGGCAGGCGCGGTCTTCGGCGCTCCAGTCGGCGTGGTCGTGGTAGTACATGCGGCTCTGATCGACAAAAGGACGGGCCGGCGCGGGGATCTCGGTGCGGGCGGCGACCCAGCGATTGACAAAGCGCACATGCCCGGGGGTCGACTCGTCCTTCTGCTCGACGATGATCTCATCGACGTTGGGCATGTACTGCGCCATCTCGGGCAGCTTGTCGCGCATGGCCTCGAAGACGGCGTCAATCGGGTAGGGGATGGTGGTGGTCACTTTGATCTGCATCGGAGCTCCCCGGTTGAGGTGCGGCGCATCTTAGCGAGAAAAGCGTGGGCGTGCACCTGCTCAGCGTTGTCAGGAGCACGATCAGAAGCGCGGGCGATCCTTGCGGTACCGCTGCATGAACATCGGGTGCAGCAGCGCGCCGCCGACGCCCCCGGCGATGATGCCAAACAGCATCAGCACCGAGCCGGGCAGCCATTCGGGCGGGTTGCCGGCCAGGCCGTAGACCACCAGGAAGGCGGCGTTGACCCAGTAGCTCGCCAGGGCAAACAGCCAGCTCCAGCGCTTGTCGCCGAGCAGCGTCAGGCCGCCGGCGATCCAGAGCAGGCCGCACGGCACGAAGAGGCCGCCGAGCTTGGCGCCGAGCACGGCCAGGATGATGCCGGCGGCGGCGGCGGCGAGGCCGATGACCGGCAGCGCTTTGGGTGGCGCCGAGGGCTGGATGCGATGGATGGCCGACTCGCTCCACATGCCCGAGTTTTCGAACTCGGCGCTGCGGCCGGCGAACTCGGCGCTGCGGTTGGCGTACGAGTCGATCGACTGGCGCGATTGCACGGGCGCGGCGGGGGCCGGGCGCGCGGCGCGGGTCGGGCGCACGATCGGGAGGGCCGAGCCGGTGGCCAGGGGATTGAAGCGTTCTTCGGCCGAGGGCTGAGCCATCGAGGGCGGGCCGCGATGCGCGGCTTCGGCGCGGCGGCGGGCTTCGATCTCGGCGGCGCGCTGGCCGGCGGCGAGG
>JAGQJJ010000118.1 GCA_020430675.1 Myxococcales bacterium | reverse complement strand
ACTGCACATCGAGATCTACATCGAGCGCATCAAGCGCGAGTATGGCGTCAACGCCCAGGTGGGCCCGCCCCAGGTGAACTACCGCGAGGCCATCACCCGCCACGTGGATTACAACTACACCCACAAGAAGCAGACCGGCGGCTCGGGCCAGTACGGCCGCGTGGCTGGCTTCATGCAGCCATACGAAGAGGCCGACTTCAACTTCGAGTCGCAGATCGTCGGTGGCGCCATCCCCAAGGAGTTCATCTCGTCCTGCGAGAAGGGCTTCAAGTCGATGATGGACAAGGGCCGGCTGATCGGCTTCCCGGTGGTCAACGTGCAGTTCGTGATCAACGACGGCGCGGCCCACGCGGTCGACTCGTCCGACATCGCGTTCCAGGAAGCCGCGCGTGGCGCCTTCCGCGAAGCCTATGATCGCGCCCGGCCGATCATCCTTGAGCCGATCATGAAGGTCGGCGTCGAGGGCCCGACCGAGTTCCAGGGCAATATCATCGGCACGCTGAACCAGCGGCGCGGCATCATCACCAACAGCACCGAGAACCTCGGCTTCAGCCAGGTCGAGGCCGAGGTGCCGTTGTCGGAGATGTTCGGCTACTCGACCATCATCCGGTCGGCGACGCAGGGCAAGGCCGAGTTCACGATGGAGTTCTCGCGCTACGCCCAGGTGCCGCAGTCGGTCTCGGAAGAGCTGAAGACCAAGTACGCCGAGAAGCGCGCCAAGTAAGGTCGCCTGGACCCACCGCCGCACGCACCGGACGGTTTCGTCCGGCTGCGCGTCGTGCCATGCTGACCGGCATGGAAATCCACCAACTCAGCGCCGTTGAACTGCTCGCCGGCCTCGAACGGCGCGACTTCACGTCGGTCGAGGCGGTGCGTGCGCTGATCGCGCGCACCGAGCAGGTCGACGGGCGGCTCAACGCGCTGGTGCAGCGCCGCTTCGACGTGGCGCTGCGCGAGGCGGCAGATGCCGACGCGGTGCGGGCCCAGGGCAAAGCGGGGCCGCTCTGCGGGTTGCCCATCACGGTCAAGGACAACCTCGACCTCACCGGCACCGAGACCACGCTGGGCGTCACCGCCCGCAGCGGCAAGATGGCGGAGCGTGACGCGGTGACCGTCGAGCGCGTCCGCCGCGCCGGGGCGGTGGTGCTGGGCAAGACCAACATCCCGCAATTGCTGCTGGCGCAAGAGACGGAGAACGCGCGTTGGGGCGTGACGCGCAATCCGTGGCACGGCGAACGTACGCCCGGCGGGTCGAGCGGGGGCGAAGCGGCGGCGATCGCAGCGGGCATCTCGCCGTTGGGGCTGGGCTCCGATATCGGCGGATCGATCCGCATCCCTTGTCATTTCACGGGCGTTGCTGGCCTCAAGCCCACGGTTGATCGCTGGTCCAACCGCGGCATGCACGGCGCGGTGCCGGGTCAGGAGCTGGTGCGCTCGCAGCTTGGGCCGATGGCGCGCACCGTCGGTGATCTGATCGCGCTCTGGCGGGTGCTCGATCCGGTCGAGATGGCCACGGTGGACCCGTTTGTCGCCCCGCTGCCGGCCGACGACCCGGGGCAGATCGAGGTCAAGGGCCTGCGCATCGGGTGGTACGAGGACGATGGGCATCTCACGCCCACCTCATCGATTCGGCGGGCGGTGGGGCTCGCGCGCAAGGCGCTGGAGGCCGCGGGCGCGACCTTGGTGCCCTATCAGCCGCCCGACCGGGGCGAGGTGGTCTATCTGTGGCTGGCGGCGATCACCAGCGATGGGGGGCGCACCTACGAGCGTGTGTTGGCCGGTGAGCCGTTCGGGCCGCAGCTCAAGCCGTCGCGCATCTTGCTGGCGCTGCCCGGTCCGGCGCGTGCGATGCTCGCGTTGGTCGCCGAGCGCATGGGCGACCGGCGCTTTTCGCGCGTGATCCGCGAGGCCGGCGAGAAGTCGGTGCAAAGCTACTGGGATCTGGTCGCGCGGCGCACCGAGATGCGGCGCCTGGCGCTCGATGCATGGAACCGGGAGCAACTCGACGCGGTGATCTGCCCCCCGCACGCGACGCCGGCGATGGGGCACCGCGAGTCGGGCGACTTCGCGTTGGCCCTGAGCTATATGTTCCGGTATTCGTTGCTGAATTTTCCTGCTGGCGTCGTGCCGGTGACCCGCGTCGCCGAGGCCGATCTGGGCCAGCCGCGCGCCGGGGGCGACCGCCTGGAGCGCAAACAGAACGCGATCGACGCGGCGAGCCTGGGCCTGCCGGTCGGGGTGCAGGTGGTCGCGCGGCCGTATTGCGATGCCACCGCCCTGGCGGTGATGGCCGCCGTCGAAGCCGGGGTGCGCTCGGCCGTGGGGTGGCCGCGCACGCCGATCGAGCCCATGCCTTGACCGGCGGCGGCGCAGGCCGCGACCGGCATCGTTCTGACACTGGGGAGCCCATGTCCACACATCGTCCGACGCCCCGCCGCGGGGGCATCCTGCTGCACCCGACCTCGCTGCCCGGCAATCACGGCATCGGTGATCTGGGCGAACGCGCCTGGCGCTTTGTCGATTGGCTGAGCACCACCGGGCTGCGCGCGTGGCAGGTGCTGCCGCTGGTGCCGCCGGGGGCAGGGGACTCGCCCTACTCAAGCTGGAGCGCCTTCGCCGGCAATCCATGGCTGGTCGATCTGGTCGACCTGCACCAGCAGGGCCTCTTGCCCGCTTCCGCCCTCGAAGCGCCCGCCGCGGTCGCGCGTGGCGTGGACCGGGTCGATTTTGCCGCCGTGCGCGCGTTCAAGGGCCCCCGCCTCGCCGCCGCCGCCGATGCTTTGCGCAAGGCACCTGGCCACGCGCTGGCGCCGTCGCTGGCCGCGTTTCGTGCGCGCGAGGCCTGGCTGGCTGAGACCGCGCTCTTTGCCGCGCTCAAGATGCGCGGTGGCGACCACCCCTGGTGGGAGTGGCCCGCCCCGCTGCGCGACCGCGACCCCGCCGCGCTGGCCAATGCACGCGCCGAGCTGGCCGATGACATCGAGCGGGTGATCATCATCCAGTTCTTCTTCGACCGGCAGTGGCGCAGGCTCTGCGCTGAACTGGGCCGCCGCGGCATCGAGCTGATCGGTGATCTGCCGATTTACGTCGACGCCGACAGCGCCGATGTCTGGGCCGAGCGCCATTTGTTTGCCCTCGACGCCGCTGGCCGCAGCGTCGAGGTCGCCGGCGTGCCGCCCGATGCCTTCAGCGAGACCGGGCAGCTCTGGGGCAACCCGCTCTATCGCTGGGACGCGATGGCGGCTGACGGTTTCCGCTGGTGGATCGCGCGGTTGCGCCGCGCCCTGCAACTGACCGACCGCGTGCGCATCGACCACTTCCGCGCGTTTTCCGCCTATTGGGCCGTTCCCGGTGGCGCCAAGGACGCGCGCTCGGGGCGCTGGGTGCGGGGTCCGGGGCGGGCGGTCTTCGACGCGCTCAAGGCGGCGTTGGGCGACCCGCTGCCCATCCTCGCCGAAGACCTGGGCGTGATCGATGACCACGTGCGCGCCCTGCTCGCCGCCTCGGGTCTGCCGGGCATGAAGGTGCTGCAGTTCGCGTTCGGCGAAGACGCCAAAAATCCTTATCTGCCGCACCATTATCGACCGGAGTCGGTGGTCTACACCGGCACGCATGACAACGACACGACGCTCGGCTGGTGGCGCACGGTCGACGAGCGCGTGCGGCATCATGTGCGGCTCTACTTCGCCGTCGACGGCCATGACGTCGTCTGGGATTTCATCCGCGCCGCAATGGCCTCGGTGTCCGAGACCGCGATCGTGCCCATGCAGGACGTGCTCTCGCTGGGCAGCGAGGCGCGCATGAACACGCCTTCGGTCGCTTCGGGCAATTGGGGCTGGCGGGTGCGGGCGGCGGCGCTGCGCCCCGAGCTGGCCGAGCGCCTGGCGAGGTTGGCGCTGCTCTACGGGCGCAACTGATCGGCGCGCAGTTCGAAGCCCAACTCATCATCCTGCGTCGGGTCGGGCCCCAACGCGGTGAAGCCGAGGCGGCGCAGCACCCCCAATGAGCCGGCGTTCTCCGGTCGGGCCCAGGCGACGATGCGGGCGAGTTTGGGGTCTTCGACCGCATCGGTGACCACGGCGCGCGCCGCCTCGGTCGCGTAGCCCCGCCGCCACACCGTGGGCACGAAGTGAAAGGCCAGCTCCAACGTCTGCTGATCGAGCCGGTGCAAGCCGCACGCGCCGATGATGGCGGCATCATCCCGGGTGGCGACTGCCCACAGGCAAACGCCATGGTCCCGTTCGGCGGCCTGCGCCGCCCGGACGCAGCGCATCGCGGCGTCCAGGTCGGCCAGCGGGGCCTCCACATGCGCCATGACCCGCGCATCGCCCCAAAGACGGAGCGCCGCCGGCGCATCATGATCCGTCCACGAACGCAGCACGAGTCGCCGCGTCGCCAACCGCGGGCGCGCCGAGGTCACTCGCTGGCCGAAGCGCCGATGGCGACCACTTCCGACAGGTCTTCGATCAACACCGTCCAGAAGTAGGTGCCCCACCACTCCTTGCCGGCGTCGAAGTAATTGGACCAGTCATCGGACCACTCGAAGATGGTCAACGGCCGCTGGGCGTCGTAGAGGATCTGCTCGACAAACTCGCAGAAGATGCGGTTGAAGACCTGCGCTGGCAAGGCCCCGAAGCACGGACCGCTCGGCTGGTAGAGCAGCGCGCCGGTCAGCCCCGGGTTGTGCTCTTCGGTGGCTTCGAGGCCGCGCGCGCGCAGCCAGTACTGCACATGCGCGGTGGCCTCATCACGGGCGCGGGCCGTGGGCGGGTCGTTGGCAAAGCCGCCGTCGATGATCAACTGGCGGCGGCGCATGTCGAACCAGGGGCCAAAGAACGTGTCGAGCGAGATGGGCTTGCCCACCGGCTCATTGGCGACGTGAATGTGGAAGAGGCGCGCCCATTGCGCCGCCCCGACGTCCGGGTGCTTGCGGCGCAGGCGCTCGTCGTGGCGCTGGCCGAAGATGTCCATCGCCGCCATCGCCGCCGCACGCGAGACGCGGTAGCGGTCGTCCTCCCACCAGCGCCGCGAGCGCAGTGGGCGTCGCGGCACGCTATCGGGGTCGAACACAACCACGGTCATGTCGACCACGCCCGAGCTGGCGATCATCTGGCGAAACGCGCGCGTCCACCGCGGTCCGCCGCGCTTCTCGGTGAAGTCGACCGTGATCGGCTCTCCGCCCGAGAGGGTGCGCGCGGGCATCGGGATGTCTGAGCGGCGGTCCATTCGCGGCGTGGCTGTCGACTTCGGCTGTTGACGTGATTTCGCGCAGGCTAGCAGATTTTCGTGCAAAAGCCTCGGGTCTGCCACGGCGACGGCGGCGGGCGCAGCGGTGGCGGTGCGCGGCGCCGTTGATCCCATCGCGCTTGGCCGCGACGCCGCTGGCGGCGCTCCATCGCTGCACGACTGGCGCGGGCCCCGTCAGGTCGCGAGCTGGACCGCTCTGGGCCTGGCAGCGACGCAGGCTCCGGCGCGCTGGCGCCATCAACGGACTTGCGCGTTGCTGTCAGCGGCCCGGCGCGTCTTCGTCGCGCGGTGCGTCTGGCTCGGCGCGGCCACCAAAGGGCACGACCCCCGCGTCCGGGTCGAGCGTGAGCAGTTCCAGGTCGAATTGCACTTCGCCATCGCCCGCGACGCGCGTCGCGCCGAAGACCCCGCGATGATCACCGATGGCGAGCAAAGCGCGTCGAACGGAGGCGCGGTCGGTCCGGTCGCGCACCGCGCGGGCCACAAGCTGTGTGGCGTCGAAAGCATGGGCCGCGAGCACCGGCGGCGGCCGGCCGTAGGTGCTCAGCCAGGCTTCAACCAGTGGCCGCGCGGCCTCAGACTCGGGCCAGAAGGCGTCGATAAACACGCTGTTGAGCGCCTGGGGCGGCGGTCGACGGGTCAGCCGCGGGTCGTTGAAGCCGCTGGCACCCAGGATCTGCACGAGCTGTGGTGGCTCGCCGCCGTACTTGAAGGTGAAGCTCGCCGGGTCGAGGTTGGGGTCGTTTTTCACCTCGATGTCCCAATACGACAAGAAGGGCAGCAACAGCCGGACTCTCTGCCCGCTGTCGGCGATGAACAACCCCTCGAAGTCGACGACCGGCGGCACGTGCAGCGCCTTGTCCTTGGACTTGCGGTTGAGCTGCTCCCAGTGCGGATCGACGGTCCGCGCTTCCAGGTGGTGGCGGCCGATGAGCTTCTTGATCGCGGCGTTGAAGTCGTTGCCGTGGGTTGAATAGCCTTGCGCGCCGCGGACTTCGCCGCCGCGGCTCTCCACCGCGCGCCAGAATGCGGTCATCAGCTCGCGACCGCTCTCGGCCTCGGGGTACAGGATGGCAAAGGTGCGAATGCCCAGGTCTTCGATGGCATGCCGCGCGATGGCCTCGGCCTGTGCGCCGCGGGTGAGACGGTGGCGGAAGACGAACGTGCCCAGCCGGGGCAGGTCTTCCCGCGCCGACAGGGTCATGACCGGGGTTTCGAGGCGCTCGGCGGCCTGCGCGACCGCGAAGCTCTCGATCGTGCCCACCGGGCCGATGACCGCCGCCACGTGCTGATCGCGCACCAACGAGGTCAGCACCACGACCGCGCGATCGGCCTCGCCCGCGGTGTCGCCGACGATCAACTCGATGCCCGGCTCGGCCATCAGCGCCAGCCGAATCGCGTTGAGCGCCGTCTCGCCGATCGGCGCGTAAGGGCCCGAGAGCGGCAGCAACGCCGCGATGCGATTTCGGACCATTGCGTCCTGCCCGCGCAGCGCCGCGAGGTCGGCCTTGGCCGTGTCGGCCGGCGCACCGTCCGCGGCCGCGGCCTGGGCGAACAGCGTCGCGGCGTCGTGGAACTGCCGCTGATGGCGCTTGATGCGGCCGAGACGAAGCGCGATCCAGCCTGCGGCCTCGCTCGTGGGCTCAAGGTGGGGCAACGCAGCCTCCAGCGTCGCCGGGTCGGCGTCGTCGAGCAGCGTCGGACGGTCGCCTGGTGGCGTCTGCGCCAGCCGAGCGGTGATCGCATCGGGTGCACGATCGATCGGCGACGGTGTCGCGTCGGCCCGCGCGGGCGGACCAGCATCGGCCGTCGTCGGATCGGCTGCGACCGCGGGGGTCGGCGGGGGCGCCGCGCCGCACGCGACAAATGCCGCCGTGCACGCGACCAGCAACGCGGAGCGAGAGCCAGCCATGGGGTCTGGTGTATCGAACCCGCGCCGTCGCATCAACCGAAGTCGCCGTCGGCGGCGCCGCGCGCCTTCAGTCGCACCCGATGTCGGCGCAGGCGCTCTCGGGCCGCATCACCAGCACGCCGACCAACGCGCTGAAGCCGGTCTCGGCCATGGCCGCGCCCAGGCCAAGCGTCGCGGCGTCGGCTTCGGTCCAGTCGTAGATGGCGATGGCGTACATCCCGTCGAGCACGACCTCGCAGTGCCAATAGAGCAGGTAGGGCGAGATGTTGGCCGGGCTGACCCCGCGCTCGGCGAGGCGCGGGCGGGCTTCGGTGGCGTACCAGCGTTCGATGGGCATGTCGGGCACTTCGCCGACGTCGCCGCCGCCGCGCACCCAGATGACCGAGTTCTCACCGTGGTCGCCACAGGCGCGCGCCGCCGAGACCGAGTAGCCCTGCGCCTCGCGTGGCCCGGCGAAGTCCGCGGGCGTGCCGGCGATCTCGAGCGATGGGCCGCAAGCGATGTCATCGCAAGGCCCGGGACAGCCCATTTGCGCGGCGCCGAGCGCCGCCAGGGCGAGCAGGCAGCGAAGCTTCATTTGCACTCCCGCCATCGGCCACACGCGGACGCCGAGGCCGCGACGCTGCGAGGTGTCACCGGGGCTTGATGCACACCGCGTCGCCGGGCTACACGGAAGGGCACTTTTGGAGGTTCCATGCGTCCACGCTCCCGCCGGTGGTTCGTCCTCTTCGCGCTCTGCTTCGGTTGCACGCCCGACGGCGGCGGCTCGGCCGACGAGGATGAACCGATCGTCGTCATCGGGGATGCCGCGATGGATGGCACGGTGGCCGATGTCGCCGTAGCCGACCTCGCCGGCCTCCTCGACGCCGGCGCCGACGCCGGGCACGACGCCGCCACCGAACCCGTGGACGCGGCCGCAGACGCCGCGCCGCCTCCGGTCCCGCCCATCTGCCATGCCGGCACCGAATACACCGCGGGCACGTCGATCTTCGTCGAGCGCACCGCCGAGTGGAAGCTGGCCCAGCTGGGCGTGCTCGGCACCCGCCTGAGCGTCGGCGACCTCGACGGCGATGGCTGGGCCGATGTCGTCGTGCGCCAGGGCCTGCGCCTGATCGACATCTTCGGCCCCACGCCCGCCGATGTCGCCCGGCATCAATGGGTTCTGCGCAACGACCACGACGCCTTCCTCGACGTCACCGAAGAGTCCGGCCTGCTGACCCCGCGCGGCGACTTCCCCATTCCGCTCGGCCGGCCGATCGACGTGGTGGCCTTCGCTGACCTCGACAACGACGGCGACCTCGACGCCTACACCGGCACCGACACCCGCGAGCCCATCACCATCGAACGGGCCGGCGAAGAGCCGATCACCGTCGCCGAGACCAGCGAGGTGCTCTTCAATGACGGCAGCGGCCGCTTTACCCTGGCGCCCGCTGACTACCCCTTGCGTCGCGCCGGACTGGTCGATGTGCCCTCGGGCGCAGCGTTTGTCGACGTCGACCGAGACGGCCATATCGACTTCTGGCAGAGCCAGGGCGGCCTCGGCGCGCCCCTTCAGGACCGCCTCTACGTCAACGATGGCCAGGGCCGCCTCGTTGATGGCACCGCCGCGGCCGGCCTCACCACCGACGAGTGGAACTTCCTTGAGCCGA
>JAGQJJ010001194.1 GCA_020430675.1 Myxococcales bacterium | reverse complement strand
TCTTCGTCAGGCCCCGCGTCTTCGTCAGGCCCCGCGTCTTCGCTGGGGCCAACGTCTTCTTCGGCCGCCGCATCGCGTTCGGCGTCTTGCAGCGGCGCTGCGTCTTCCGGCGGCGCCGCGTCTTCCGGTGCGGGCGGCCCCGAATCGGGCTCGGGCATGCCCTGCGCGCGCTCGCCGACGATGTCGGCCGTGCCTGCTGCATGCGCCACCACCGCCACATCGCCCCGCGGGTCGATGCGCGCCCCGATCGCCGTCTTGCGCAGCGGCACGAAGACGCGCGCGCCGTTGGCCAGATCGACCAGCGCCGCTTCTGCCCGCAACTCGGGCGCGGTGGTGAAGACCAGCGCCAGCGCGCCATCGGGCGTCACCTCGGTCGAGTCGAGCCGATGGCCCGGCAAGTCGATGAAGCGGATGGTCTCGGGATCGGCGACCGCGGTCTCCAGCGGCACCAGCGCGATTCCGGCGCGGCCCGGCAGCGTCGCCAGCGCGGTGCGGCCATCGGCGAGCAGGTCGAGGTCGGTGGGCACCGAGTCGAGCGCCACGAACCGCGGCGTGCCTTCATCGATTGCGACCACCGTGATGCCGGGCTCGTCGGGCCCGCGGCTGGCCGCAAACGCGCCATCGGGGCTGAGCACCACCTCGCGGTCGGCCTGCGAGAACACATCGGGCGCCAACGGCACGCTGGGCGCGACGGCGGGGCCGTCGAGGGTGGCGGGATCGATGATCGAGAGGCCGTCGTCGGTCACGATCAGCGCGCGACCGTCATCGGTGAAAGCCACGCGGCGCGGGCGAAAGCCGATGGCGACCGGCGTCGCGGCGCCGTCGGCGATGTCGACCACGGTCACCTGCTGCACGCCCGAGGCGTCCTCGGCGGGGCGGCCCAGGCCCAGGTCGTACCAGCAGAAGGCAAAGCGGCCCGCGGGGTCGAGGTCGAGCGCGTTGGCGTGATGGGCCAACCGCACCGAACGCGCTTCGCCGCCGGCTTCGACGACGGTCACTTCATCGCTGCCGCGGCTGAGCACGATGGCGGCGTCGGAGTCGGGGGCCGCGCGCACGACGGTGGGTTCGTCGCCGACCTCGATCACCTCGACGGCGAGGGTCTCGGCGCTGATGCGGACGACGCGATCGGTGGGCGGGCTGACGACCCAGACGTGGGCGCGGCTGGCGGCCGGCTGGCCGAAGCCGCCGAGCGCCTGCTCGTCTTCGCCAGGCGGCGGCACGCCCGCGTCGACGCGCGCGGCCGGCACGTCGCCCTGAAAGATGCATTGGTCGCGGAAGCAGGTATAGCCCTCGGGGCAGTCGGCCTGTTGGGCGCAGCCGAGCTCCAAGGCGCGCGCCGAGGTGTTGTCATCGCAGCCGCTCAGGGCGAGCAGCAGACAGAGCAGACGCTTCATCGGACCTCCTCGGGCGACCGCCGTCCGCAGTGCACGACGCATACCACGACCGAATCTCACCGGGCAGAGGGCGCGATGTGAACCGCGGGTGACGATCGCGGTGTGGCCG
>JAGQJJ010001193.1 GCA_020430675.1 Myxococcales bacterium | reverse complement strand
TGATCGCGTTGATGCTGCTGGTCTTCCGCCTCGCCAACCCCGACCTCAAGCCGCGCACGCATGCCTTCTGGCTCTTGATGTTCATCGCCGGCGCCGGGTCGAGCGCGCTCAACCACAGCACGCAATGGGCGTACAGCAACTGCTTCATGCCGCTCTCGCTGTTCGCGGCGGTGCTCATCCCGCTGGCCACGCGCGACCTGATCGAGCCGCTGACCGGCCGGCCCCGCTTCGCCGCGCTGGTACCGGCGGCGATCGTGGTGCAGTTCATCGCCTGGGGCTATGACCCGCGGGCCCAGGTGCCGGGCAGCGCCGATCGGGCGGCGCTCGCCGACCTCGACGCGCGGCTCGCCACCGTGAAGGGCCCGGTCTTCTTCCCCGCCCACCCGATGTACGCCTGGCGCCGTGATGGCCGCACGCATACGCACCAGATGGGCATTCAAGACGTCGCGTTCATGGGCGGCCTCAAGGATCTCATCCCCCGGCTGCGCAAACACGAGTGGGCGGCGGTGATCGTCGACGAGCAGAACCGCGTGCCCGGCCTGGAGGGCGCCTATTACGAAGGCGACCGCCTGCGCTGGCCCGATCACGACGCGCTGCGCACCAAGACGGGCTTTCTGGTGCGCCCCGACATCATCTGGTTCGCTCAGGACGCCGCCGAGCGCCTGCTCGGACCGGGCGTCTCGGGCAATTTCGAGGCCGGTCAGACGGGCTGGACGCCCGAGGGCGATGCTTTTGGGTCCACGCCCAGCGCGCAGCCGATCTCGGGTCGGCAGGGCCGGGTCGTCGTGCGGTCGACGCGCGCCGGTCAAGGCAGTCTGCGCTCGGCGCCGGTGCCGATCGCCGATCAGCGCCTGACCTTCCTCTGCGCCGCCAACGGCGCCGGCACGGTTCGGGTGCATGTCGACGGCGCGGTGGTGGCCGAAAAGAAGCTGCCGCGGCAGAAGCGCCTGCAAATGCACCGCGCCGCGATCGACCTCGCCGAGTGGCGCGGACGCGCGGCGCAGATCGAGATCGTCGACGCCGATGCCCGCGGCGAGGTGGTCATCGACGATTTGCGCTGGATGCCCTGATGGTGTCTTGACCGCGTCGCGCCGGTTGTGGTGAGGTCTGCGGCGTCCGCGCAGCCCGGCGGCGGACGAGGAGACATCTGAGGCCCGATGGACCAAGCATTCCTCGCCACCATCCCCTATCTGCGCGATCTCAAAGAGAGCGAGCGCGCCTCGCTGATGCACTGCATCGCCCCGGTCGGCGTCGCGCCCGAAGGCGGCATCCTCTTCGACGTGGGCGAAGCCTCTGACGGTGCTTACATCGTGCGCGCCGGTGAGCTGCACGTCGAGCTGCCGCTGCCCGATGGCACGCATCGCGTGGTCGCCCGGCTCGGGCAAGGCACGCTGGTCGGCGAGCTGTCGCTCATCGAGCACACCCCCCGCACCATGCGCGTCCGGGTCATGCCCGGCTCGCAGCTCTACCGCATCGACCGGCACCGTTTCACCGCGATGCGCCAGGCCGG
>JAGQJJ010001192.1 GCA_020430675.1 Myxococcales bacterium | reverse complement strand
ACTGGACGGAAGTGATCCCGGCCCGCGCCGGTGAGAGCTGCGCGCGCCGCGGCGATGACTGCCAATGCCTCTGCCTGTGATGCCGCGGGCGCTGCTCGCGCTGGCGCTGCTGCTTTGCCTGCCCGGCTGCGGCGGTGATGATGACCCGGTCGAGCCGGGCGTTGACGCGCGGATCGAGACACCCGATCGCGGCAGCGCCGACGCCGGCGCGATGGCCGACGCCGCCCGACCGACCGCTGACGCCGAAGCGTCGTTCGAAGGCACCATCGAGCTTGGCACCGGCGACGATGACTTCAAACCCATCACCGATGGGGAAGACATCTGGATCATCAAAGGCCCGCAAGGTGGCTATCACCTGCTCGGCTCGGTGCGCGTGACCGGCATCGACGCCGGCAACCCCGATGATCTGGATGATCCCAGCAACCCGACGACCGCCTTCGAGATCTGGGAGGACGACGAGCGGGTCGACGCCGACGTCGCTCATTACACGCAGGCGCTTGGCCCGGTCTGGAATGACCCCGACACTTTCGAGATGATCGGGCGCTTTGTCATCCTCGACATCCAGAGCGACCGCGAGCTGGCCGGCGCGACGCTGCGCTTCAAGGTCTCGGTGACCGACGCGCAAGGCCATACGCTGACCGACGCCCGCGAGGTGGTCGGGGTGCCCCACCCCAATAACGCCCTGGCGCCCTGATCAGCGCAAAGCGGGCGCGCGCCGGTGCCGCCAGGGCATCGCCTCTTCCAGCGCGCGGCAGACGCGCAGGACGAGCAAGTCATCGCCGAGGCGCCCGCCGATCTGCACGCCGATCGGAAGGCCCTGCTCATCGAGACCGATCGGCACGCTGGCCGCAGGCTGGCCGGTGGCATTGAAGGCCGCGGTGAACGCGCCCAGCGGCGCGGCGGCGGCAAACGACTGCTCAGCAGGCAGATCGCGCCAGGCGTAGACCTTGGGCGTGGGCACGGCCACCGTCGGTGAGATGACCAGGTCGGCGTCGCGCCACCAACCGTCCGCCCGGCTGCGCAGCTCCTCAAGGCGGGCGCGCGCCGCCGCCGCGGTGATGCGGCGCCCTTCGGTCCGCAGCCAGCGCGTGATGGGCTGCAACGAGGCCTCGCGCAGCACCGGCAGTCGGGTGAACATCTGCTGGAAGACGGGCAGGAACTCATCGAGCCGCCCGGGCAAGGCCGGCCGGTCTTCGAGCACATGGCCTTGCTGCGCAAACCAGTCGGCCACCCGTTCGAGGGCCGCGAGCCGCTCCGGCTCCACCTCGGCCAGCGCCGACGTGCGGCAGACCCCCACCCGCAGCTTCTTCGGTGGCGGCTCGGCGCAGGCGATGTGCAGCGCCTCGGGCGCGGTCGGCCACATCACCGGGCCGCGCAGGGCGTCGAGCATGGCCGCGGCGTCGGTCACGGTATGCGCGAGCGGGCCCACCACCGAGAGCCGAAACGGCTCAAGGCGCCCGTAGAAATGAGGCAGCAGGCCGCGCGAGCACTTGAAGCCGAAGAGGTGACA
>JAGQJJ010001191.1 GCA_020430675.1 Myxococcales bacterium | reverse complement strand
GGCGCCGCGATCATGATCGTCCTCGGCGCGGTGGCGAAGTTCGGCGCGCTCTTCACGACGATCCCGCAGCCGATCGTCGGCGGCATGTATTGCGCGCTCTTCGGCATGATCGCCGCGGTCGGCATGAGCAACCTGCAGTTCGTCGACCTGAACAGCGCCCGCAACCTCTTCATCATCGGTTTCGCCTTCTTCATGGGCCTCTCGGTGCCGACCTATATCGGCGCGCACCCGCTGGCGTTCGAGCCGACCTGGCTGGCCGACGTGCTCAACACCCTCGGCAAGACCGGCATGGCGGTGGGCGCGTTCATCGCGCTGATCCTCGACAACATCATCCCCGGCACGGCGGAAGAGCGCGGCCTGACGCATTGGCAGTCCGGCGACGAGGCCGCCGCGCCGGCCGTCGACGCGCACCACGAGACGCACCACATCGGCTAGTCGGCGCGACGACCCTTGGGCTACACTCCCCGGCCCCGCGCCGCTGGATCGCGGCATTGGAGGTTTGTCGCATGGCCACGCCGATCTTTCCCTTCCCCGCCACCTCCTACGCGCTGACCTCGGCCGGCGCCGCGGCCCACCGCATCGGCGGCAACTTTCGCGACGCCGCAAGCGGTGCGGTGCGCGAAGTCGAGAACCCGCGCCACGGCGCCGCGATGGGCTCGGTCGCCTGGGGTGACGCAGCGGACGTCGAGGCTGCCGTCGCCGCGGCCCGCGCCGCCTTCCCCGGCTGGCGCGACACGCCGCCGAAGGCCCGGGCGCAGATTCTGCATCGCTGGCGCGTGCTGCTCGAGGCGCATACCGACGAGCTGGCCTGGCTGGCGAGCCACGAGAACGGGAAGATCGTCTCGGAGGCCCGTGCCAGCGTCGAGAAGGGCATCGAGTGCCTGGAATTCGCCGTCGCGGTGCCGAACGCGCAGAACGGCGGGGTGATGGAAGTCAGCCGCGGCATCAGCTGCGAGGTCCGGCAGGAGCCGCTCGGCGTGGTCGCCGGCGTGGTGCCGTTCAACTTCCCCGCGATGGTGCCGATGTGGATGGTCCCGCTGGCGCTGGCCGCCGGCAACGCCTTCATCCTCAAGCCGAGCGAGAAGGTCCCCTTCACCGCATTGCGGATGGCCCAGCTCGCGGAAGAGGCGGGCCTGCCGGCCGGCGTGCTGCAGGTCGTGCAGGGCGGCCAGCCGGTGGTCGAGGCGCTCTGCGATCACCCCGAGATCCGCGCCCTCGCCTTCGTCGGCAGCACGCGCGTGGCCAAGCTCGTCTACAGCCGCACCACCGCGCTCGGCAAGCGCTGCCTTGCGCTCGGCGGCGCCAAGAACCACCTCGTCGTGGTGCCCGACGCCGACCCCGAGATGACCGCGACCAACGTCGTGGCCAGCTCGATGGGCTCTGCCGGACAGCGCTGCATGGCGGCCAGCGTGATGGTGGCCGTGGGCGATGTGCAGCACATCGTCGACCTCACCGTGGCCAAGGCCCGCGCCATCCGCATGGGCGAGGACATCGGGACCATCATCGACGCAGAGGCCGTGACC
>JAGQJJ010001190.1 GCA_020430675.1 Myxococcales bacterium | reverse complement strand
CGATCGTCGATCACCGTGCAGCCCCCGTTTCCGTTGGGTTCGTTCTGCGCCCAGGCGGTGTAGTCGACCGGCGCGCCATCGAGCCATTGCCAGGTGTCATCTTTGTCGCCGGGGCGCAGGCCGATGAACCAGCGCGTGCGGCGGCGGGCGAAGGCGGCGGCGGCCACGAAGGCCTCCTCTTCAGCGCTGCGCACGCTGGCCAGCTCGGCGCCCTGCTCGGCGCAGACCGTCGTTGGGCCGCTGTAGCTCTCGGGGCGATGGCAGAGCAGGAAGGTCGCGCCCGTCGGCGCCACCGTCGTCCGGCAGACCGGGCAGGCCTCGGCGTCGTCGGTGAAGCCGCTGCAATCCTGGTCGATCTCGTCATCGCAGGTGTCGAAAGCGTTGGGATAGATGGTGGGATCGCGGTCGTTGCAGTCGCCCGCACAGCTCAGCGTGCCATCGCCGTCGGCGTCGGCGCTGGGATCGAGGCAGCGCAGCGCGTTGCGCAGGCGCTCGGGGTGGGCGGCGATGAACTCGAGCATGTCTTCGAGCGCGTCGGCGCGGCGCTCGGGGTTGGTCGACGTCTTCGGATCGCGTTCCTGCGCCGGCCCGATGACGCGCCAGAGCTGGTCGATCTCGGCGGCAAAGTCATGCTGCTCGATGGCATCGGCGTAGGCGGACACCGTCTCGGCATACGGCAGTCGGCAGGCCAGCCAATCGGCGCACATGCGGAAGACGCGGCCGCGGCCGGCGAAGGGATCGGTCGTGCGTCGGAAGAGCTGATCGGTGCCCCAGGGCAAGAAGACCAGCCGCCCGTCGGACGGCCGGAGGTAGACGAAGTAGTTGTTGCGCTGGTTGGCATAGCCATCCCAATGGCCCAATGCCATCTCGGCGGCAAAGAAGCGGCGCGCCTGGTCGAGGTCGACGACCGCGCCGACGTCCGTGTTGAAGGTGGCCGGGATGGCTCGATCGAGCCCGGCGATGGCGCGCGCCAGGGCGCGGCGGCCCGGATCCTCGCCGGCGTCGCGGTCGAGCAGATCGATGAAGCGGGGCCACAGATCCTGATCGTAGTCGCCTTCGTAGAGCGGGCCGCCGCCGTCGCCGGGGAAGACGCGCTGCAGGAAGCGCTCGTCGGGCGTCTCGACGTGGCTGTACAGGCCGTACAGCTCGCCGTTGACCGTGATCTCGGCGTAGCCCACCCGCGGCGCGGGCAGCCCGAAGCGGGCAAAGGCGGTCGAGGCGAGCCGCTCGCTGACCTTGGTATGGTCCTGCACCATGTTGTTGAACGTCAGTTTGCGCAGGCCATAAAGCTGCGCGGGCACATAGCGGTCGAGGTCGATCTTGAAGGCCGCTTTGCTGGTGATGGGCTTGAAGCTCGCGCCGCCTTTGAGGCGAACGCCCACCGAGCCGAAGTGTTGGCCGTCGATGGTGATCGCGCCGGGCACCCATTCGCGTGGCTCGGCCCGCAGGCGCTCGAAGGCGTCTTCGCTCAGCTCGATCGCCACCGGGATGACCTCGGCGGCGCCGAAGAGGCGGGCCTGACCG
>JAGQJJ010001189.1 GCA_020430675.1 Myxococcales bacterium | reverse complement strand
CCCCGTAATCGAGCGTCAGCGGGAACTGGAGGAAGGCCTCTTTGCCAAAAATCACAAGCGAAACGCGGTCATAGCGGCGGCTGGAGATGAAGTCGCGCAGCACTTCGACCGCGTTGCTGAAGCGGTCTTTGGGCTCCTGACCGGCGTTCTGCAGCTTGACCAGGTCTTCATCGCTGATGTCGACCGAGGTCATCGAGCCCGACATATCGAAGGCGACCACGATGTCGATGCCCTCGACGTCGGCCGTCTCGGCCTCGGTGAGCTGCGGGCGGGCCAGCGCCACGAGCAGCAGGGCGACGGCGATCAGGCGCAGGGCCAGCGGCAGGTGCAGCAGCCGGGCGCGCAGGCCGCGTTTGACGCCCTCGGTGCGGTGCTTTGCCGGGAAGCGCATGCCCGCGGCCCCGCCCCAGCGGCGCAGCCAGGCGCGCCCGCCGGCGATGACCGCGACGACGACCAGGGCGATCCACGCCACCTGGGCCCAGATCGAGGCGTCGGCCCAGCTCATGACTTCGCCTCCGCCGCGGGCGCCGGTGCCGTCGGCACATCGGGCGCGCGGGTCAGCCCGATCAGCCCGCGCGCCATGCGGGTCACCGTCTCGATGGCCGACTCATCGGGCGCAAAGTCGGCGAACTTCACCAGGTCGGTCTCGCCGAGGAAGTCATCGAGCCCGAGCCGCGCTTCGGCGCTGAAGGCCTCTTCGCGCTGCCGGGCCCATTCGCGGATCTCGTCGCTGGTCATCTCGAGCGCGTTGAAGCCGAAGCGGCGGTCGAGGTAGGCGCGCACGATCTCCGAGAGGCGCACGTAGTACTCGTCGACGCGGCCCTGGGCGGGCAGCTGCTCGGCGATGAGCTTTTCGAGCGCCTCGAACGCGATGACATGCGCCGGGCGCGGGTCAACGGGGGGCCCCGGTTCGACCCGGCGCGACTCGAGCCAGCGGCGCAGCAGCATGCCCAGGCCCACGCCGACCACGATGACCAGCGCCGCGCTCAGGCCGATCAGCAGCGGCCAGTTGGTCACGCGATAGGGCACCGCGCCATGCCGCGCGAAGAAGGCGTCGGCGTCGCCCTGCGGCGTCTCGAAGGTGCGGAACTGCGGATCGGCCACGTCGCCCATCACGCTCTTGACCGGCACCCGCATCGGCTCCACTTCGAGGCGCCCCTGGCCGCCGGTGGCCTCCGTCCAGATGACCGCCAGCCCGTCGATCTTGACCTTTCGCAGCGAGCGCGGGCGGATGATGAAGCGCCGCGTGGTGCGCAGCTTGCCGTCGGGCAGCGCCTCGGGCGCGCCGGCGGGCTCGGGTGTGATGGCGGGCGGCGAGGTGACCGCGATGCTGACATCGGCGCGATGCACCGCGACCAGCGTGCAGACCAGCGCCTCGCCGATGCGCACCGGGTTTGGCTCGCACTTCAGCGCAACCTCGGGCGGTGGGCCCTGGGCGGGCGGCGGCGCCGCGTCGACGGCGGCGTCCACCGGCGGCGCGCCGGCATCGGCGGCCTCGCCGACCAGCGCATCAGGCGCCGCGAG
>JAGQJJ010001188.1 GCA_020430675.1 Myxococcales bacterium | reverse complement strand
TCAAGCCGTTCTACATGCGGGTGAACGACGACGAAAAAACCGTGCGAGCCATGGATGTCTTGGTTCCCCGCGTCGGCGAGATCATCGGCGGCAGCCAGCGCGAAGAGCGCCTCGACGTGCTCGACCGCCGCATGGACGCGCTGGGGCTGCCGCGCGAGGAGTATTGGTGGTACCGCGACCTGCGCCGCTACGGCACGGTGCCGCACGCGGGCTTCGGGCTGGGTTTTGAGCGGGCGATTCAGTACGCGACGGGCGTGGAGAACATCCGCGACGTCATCCCCTACCCCCGCACGCCGCGCAACGCGGACTTCTGAGCCCGCGCTCCCGGACGCTCAGGGCGAGGTGATCACCGTATCGGTGACCGCCACGTCGAGCGGCGCGCCCATCACCATCTTCTCGGCGACCGCTTCGACCCGCGACTTGAGCGCGCCGGCGGTGCTCAGGCCGGTGAAGACCAGGCTGGTGCCGGGGGTGATCGACGAGCTGATGGAGTACCACTTGTCGCCGCTGGCGGTGGTCACGACCAGCGTCAGGTTGGTGTAGGGCGAGTTGGCCGCGTCGTGCGGGGCCAGGTTCACGAACAGCTTGCCCGAGCCGCCATAAAACGCGCAGGTGGGGCACATGGGCTCGGACGGCTGCGGCGAGACCCAGGGCGCGGTCTTGACGTCGAGCTCGGTGACCGAGGGGCAGGGCTTGTAGCCGTCGGCCAGACCGGGCACGGCGAAGGTGTCGCCGCCGCAAGCGGGCACCGGCACCGGCTGCGCGGGCTGCGCGTTGCCCGCGGGCAGGCCGAGCGCGTCGAGGGCCATCTCGATCGCCGCGAGCAGGCCCGCGGTGGGCAGCGGGGCCACGCAGGCGCCGCCAACAGCGAGGCAGGGCGAGACGCGGTGCACGGCCTCGCCGCAGCCCGACGCGCGGTTGAGGCAGAACGCGGCGGGCCGACCCAGGTCGCGGCCGCTGTTGTAGACCCGCGCCATCACCTCATCGGTCGGCATGTCGGGCGCCAACGACCAGACCAGCGCGGCGGTGCCCGAGACGGCGGCGGCGGCGGCCGACGATCCGGTCAGCGGCGGGATGCTGTCGTCAACCGCCGGATCGACGCCAAGCGCGTTGGGGCCGGCGATGACCAGCTTCGGCTCGCCATCGGGACGTGCGTTGGCGATGGGCTCATCGGCCTCGTCGATGCCGCCCGCGGCCCAGATCAGCGGGCGTTCATCGCCCGGCTGCGGCAGCGGATCGGCCGAGACGCCGAGCGCGCGGCAGGTCTCGGCGTCGGGCGCGGGCAGCGCCTCCCAGCCGCCGGGCAGCAGCGGGCCGTTGGCGTCTGCGTCGTCGTCGGCGCGGTTGCCGGCGGCGCCGATCACGATGGCGCCGCGGCACGAGGCGTAGACCAGCGCCGCGTGCACCGCGCGGGTCGGCCCGGGAACGCCCGTGGCCTCGCGGCGGTCGAGCCGGGTCAGCAGGGCCTGATGGGCGTCACCGTCGAGCAGGCGCGGCGAAAGGCGCGTCTCCAACTGCCCGCGGG
>JAGQJJ010001187.1 GCA_020430675.1 Myxococcales bacterium | reverse complement strand
GGGAGCTGCTCGATATGAGCCGCAATGGCACCTGGGTCGACGGCCAGCCCGTCGGCGCGGGCCAGCGGCGCATCATCCGGCGTGGCAACCTGGTGTCATTTGGCACCGCCGATGATCCCTGGCTCGTCGTCGATGACACCCCGCCCGATGCCTTCGCCGTGCGCGACGATGGCCACCTGGTCAACGCGCGGCAGGGCATGCTGCAATTGCCCGACGACCAGAAGCCAGAGTTGAGCATCTACGCGCGCCGCCATGGCGGGTGGGTGATGGAGCGAGATGGTGCCATCGGTGATGTCGAGGATCAGGCCCATCTCTACGCCGGCGGGGCCCGCTGGAAGCTGCATCTGCCGCCGCTGGATCGCACCGAGGTGCTGAGCCACGAGCCGCCGAGCGTGCGCAACCTGGGGCTGCGTTTTGAAGTCAGCCGCGATGAAGAGCACGTCGAGATCACGATCCTGACGTCGCGGGCGCCCATCGTGCTGCAGAGCCGCGCCCATGGCTACCTGCTGCTGACGCTGGCCCGCCGGCGCCAGGAGGACGCCCACGCGGGCGTGCCGGACGCGGAGCGCGGGTGGATTCACCGCGACGACCTGCTGCGCATGCTGGGCATCGAGTCGAACCAGTTGCACACGCTGGTTCACCGTGCGCGCGGTCAGTTCGCACAGGAAGACATTCAGGACGCCCGCGACCTGCTCGAGCTGCGCCCGGACTCGGGGCAGTGGCGGCTTGGCGTCGATCGGATCTCGATCGCGCGGATGTAGCATCGCCCGAAAAGTGCGTGACCGATCGTCGCGAGCGGCGGGATCGCGACGCGCAGCAGATTCGATCACGCATTTTTCGGGTTAGAGGTCGACCAGATCCAGCCCGCCGATGAACTTGTACTTGCCGAGCTGCACGCCGTTGTGACGCAGGATCGAGTACGCGCTGACCAGGTGGAAGAAGAAGTTGGGCAGCGCAAACTGCATCACGTAGTCGCGCGCCTTCATGCCTTTGCCGGGCAGGAAGAACAGCGGCACCACGCGGCTGTCGGCGTCGGCGAAGTCAGCCTCGGTGAACGAGTTGAGGTACTCGATCACCGACTGCACGCGGGCCTTCAGCTCGGCGATCGTCTTCTCTTCATCGGGGTGCTTCGGCGGCGTGCGGCCGGTCACGCGCGAGGTCATGAACTTGGCGTTGTCGCACGCGGACTGCACCTGGCGGGTCAGGTTGAACTGATCGGGCGACAGGAACGCCGTGGCAAGCACATCGGGGTTGAACTTGCGGGTGGCGGCGTACTCGGTGGCTTCGTCGAGCCAGTTGACGAGGTTGCCGAGGAGTTTGGTGAGTTGGGGGACCGTCAGATCGTACAGGCTGCTCATGGGGGCTCCAAGCGTGGGCCAGGGTGGCGCGTGATGTGGGCGAGAACATGCCCCAGTTGTGGGCCGGCCACAACGGCGATCGCAGGGCCGCAGACGGGCGTTGACGGCGGCGCGCGGGCCGTCGACGATGCGCCGACGCTGGGAGGTGAGCCGCATGTCGCTGCGCG
>JAGQJJ010001186.1 GCA_020430675.1 Myxococcales bacterium | reverse complement strand
CCGGCCGCCGGTCGACATGGCGCGGCCGCCGGTTGACATGGCCCGCCCCCCGGTCGATATGGCGCGGCCGCCGGTTGACATGGCCCGCCCCCCGGTCGACATGGCGCGGCCGCCGGTCGATCAAGGCGTGCCCGACCAGGGCTTCGTCCGCGGTGATGCCCGCTACGGCGAGCCCTGCGAGTGCGGCGCCGATTGCCGCAGCGGCCTCTGCCTGCGCAACCCGCTCAACAACCTTGAGCGCCAGTGCACCGATGTCTGCGATCAGGTCCGCTGCCCTGGCGTCGACCGCTGCCTCCACCTCGCCGTGCCGGCGGTGCGCGAGGGTTGCGCCGATCCGGGCCTGGGCCCCGTCGGCACGCCCCTCGACGTCTGCGTGCCCAACGAGACCGGCACGCCCTGCGCCAACCCGGAGCAATGCCTGTTTGAAGGCATCTGCGTCGACCCGCCCAACCCCGTGCCGCGCGCGGTGCGTACCCAGCCGACCTGCTCGGCGCAATGCGAAGGCAACCAGGACTGCCCGAGCGGCTTCCGCTGCGAAGCCGTGCGCGCCGCCGATGGCCAGCAGATTCGCATCTGCAACGCCGCCACCGAGATCGCCGCCTGCCCCGACGGCACGAACCTGACCTGCGGCGGCGTCTGTCCGGTGCCCGGCGGCGTCGACCCCCTCGACATCAGCCGTTGCCTGCTCTTCGAAAACCGCGCGCCCGGCATGTGCAGTTGCGATTGCGCCTCGGCCGCCGATTGCCCGGTCGGCTTCGCCTGCGTCAAAGAGGTCTTCGACTTCCCCGACCAGGCGCCCGGCCGCCCCGGCGTCTGCCTGCCGATCGCGGGCTACACCTGCCCCAATGGCGATGATGACTGCCTCTCGCTGTTCTGCGCCGGTCAGCACCCCGACGAGCCCTTCTCGCGCTGCACGGCGCCGTGCCTCAACCGCGCGGACTGCCCGGCCAACTACGAGTGCGTGCAGCCGCCCGGCCTCGAGTTCTCGATCTGCGTCGCCAACCCGCCCCCGTGACGCGGTTTGCCCGGCGTCGGCGCCCGGTGCTACAACCGGCCGATGGACGCCTTCGGCCGCCTCGCGTTGGTTGGCATCTTCCTGCCCGCGTGCGCCACGCCGGCCGACGACGGCGCATGCCGCACCGAGCGCGACTGCGACGCCGACTGGCTCTGCCGCGACGGGCGCTGCCGGCCGGCAACGCATTGCATGGCCGACGGCGACTGCGCTTCCCCTGACATCTGCCACGAGTCGCGCTGTCGCCCGCGCGGCTGCACGGACGACGCCGACTGCGGGCCGGCGCGCTTCTGCCGCGCCGGGCTCTGCGCCCCGTTGCCCGACAACGCCTGCGCGACTGACACCGACTGCCCGAGCGGCGCCTGCGAGCCCACCACTCGCTTCTGCCGCCCCGTCGTCTGCAATGCGGGCTGCGCGCCCGCCGGCTGCACGGTCGATGCCGACTGCCCATCGACCGAGTGGTGCGCGCCCGAAGGCCGTTGCCAGCCCGGCTGTCGTCTGGTCCGCGAGGCCTGCCC
>JAGQJJ010001185.1 GCA_020430675.1 Myxococcales bacterium | reverse complement strand
CGTCGGGCGTTGGCGCGTGCCGGCGAACCGGGCAGCGCGTATGATGCGCGCGGGGACGGGAGGAGCGGTTGCGTCGATGAAGCGTTGGTACGGTTTTGCGAATGGTGTGGCGGATGGCGATCGCAACATGCGCGATCTGCTGGGCGGCAAGGGGGCCAATCTGGCCGAGATGGCCGGGCTGGGCATTCCGGTGCCGCCGGGGTTCACCCTGCCGACCGAGCTGGGCCTGACGGCGGTCGGCGCCGACGGCGCGCTGCGGCCCGAGGTGGTCGCGGCCATCGACGAGGGCGTGGCTTTCATCGAGCAGCAGATGGGCGGGCCGCGCCTGGGCGACGAAGAGCATCCATTGCTGGTCTCGGTGCGCTCGGGCGCGCGGGTCTCGATGCCCGGCATGATGGACACGGTGCTTGATCTGGGGCTCAACGACGCGACGGTCGAGGGGCTGGCGAAGCGGTCGGGCAGCCGGCGGTTTGCGTTTGACGCCTATCGACGGCTCATCCAGATGTACGGCGACGTGGTGATGGGCATCGACCGCGGGGCGCTCGAAGCGCCGCTGCTGGCGGCGCGCAAGGCGCACGGGGCGCGGTTTGATCACGAGCTGGACGCGGCGGCCTTGGAAGCAGTGGTGGCCGAGCTGCGCGCCGTTTATGAGCGCGCGGTGGGCGGGCCGTTCCCGCAGGATCCGCGCGAGCAGGTGCAGCGGGCGGTGACCGCGGTCTTTGCCAGCTGGCATGGCAAACGCGCGGTGACCTATCGCAAGCTCAATGGCATCCCGCATGACTGGGGCACGGCGGCAAACGTGCAGGCGATGGTCTTTGGCAATGCCGGGCCCGGCTCGGCGACCGGGGTGGCGTTCAGCCGCGATCCGTCGACGGGCGAAGCGGCGCCGATGGGCGAGTGGCTGCCCGACGCGCAGGGCGAGGACGTGGTCGCCGGGGTGCGCACGCCGGGGCCGCTGCACGCGCGCCAGGTCGACGCGCACAACGAGGCGGTGGGCGCGCTCGAGGCGCGGCAGCCCAAGGCCTATGCCGAGCTGCTGGCGCTGATGGCAAAGCTCGAAGCGCATTTTGGCGACATGCAGGACGTGGAGTTCACCATTCAGGAGGAGCACCTCTTCATCCTGCAGACGCGCGCCGGCAAGCGCACGGCGGCGGCGGCGCTGCGCATCGCGGTCGAGATGGTCGACGAGGGGCGCATCGACGAGCGGGAGGCCGTGTCGCGCCTGACGCCGGCGCAGCTCGACCAGTTGCTGCACCCGCGCATCGATCCCAAGGCGCAAAAGACGCGCATCGCCAACGGGCTCGCCGCCTCGCCGGGCGCGGCGTGGGGCCATATCGCGCTCGATCCCGATGACGCCGAGGCGCGGGCCAAGGCGGGCGAAGTCATCATCCTGGTGCGCGAAGAGACCAGCAGCGATGACATTCATGGCATGCACGCGGCGGCGGGCATTCTGGCGGCGACGGGCGGGGTGACCTCGCACGCCGCGGTGGTGGCGCGCGGCATGGGGCGCCCGTGCGTCACGGCGTGTGCC
>JAGQJJ010000117.1 GCA_020430675.1 Myxococcales bacterium | reverse complement strand
GGTGGCGGCGGCGGCGGCGGTCAGGGCGGGGCCAGCTTCGACATCTTTGTCGCGCCGCTCAATGGTCTAAATCCAGACTATTTGGTCACAAATATCTTCGATCTGGACGGCGATGTGCCCACCGGCGGGCCGGCGGGCCAGGGCGGCAATAGCAGCGCGCCGCTGGTGGGCCAGGGCAATGCGGGCAGTGACGGGCCGGCGGGCAATCTGGGCGGCCTGCCTTGAGCGCGGTGCGCCCGCTTGTCGCTGTGATGTGCGATGGCATGCCAGAAGACTTCGCGGTCACCCCGCCCGGCCGGCGAGTCGCGCGCCAGCGCGCGGCATGACCTCGACTGAAGTCCCTGCCCCTCCAGGTCCGCCAGATCCGCCGGGGCCACCCTCGGTCGCCTGGCCGAAGTCGGCGCTGCTGCCGCTGCTGCTGATGACCCTCGGCCTGCGCGTCCTTGGCGTCTTTCTGGCCGGGCGCGCGCTGCCCTTTCTGGTGCCGTTCTTGATCATGAACGGGGCGCTGCTGGTCGCGCTCGTCGGGATCGCGTGGCGCCTGCGGCTGGGTCCGGCGGCGTTTGGGCTGGGTCGCGTGAGTGGTTCGGCGGTTGCGCTTGGCCTGCTCGCCGGGCTGCTCGCGCAGCCGGTGTTTGCCCTGGTGGCCGCCGGGGTGCGCCAGCTTCTGGGCCTGGACGTGACCAATCCGCAGGTCGAGCAACTGTTTGCCGACGCGGGCGAGTCGATGGCGCTGTTGGGCTTGATCGCGGTCGTCGGCGGACTGACGCCCTTCGTCGAAGAGCTGCTCTTTCGTGGCGCGTTGTTGCCCGCGACGGCCAGCTGGTACGGCCCGACGACCGCGATCGTCGCCACGAGCGTCGTGTTCGGCTACGGCCACAGCGATCCGGGCAGCATGGTCGGCGCGGGTCTGCTCGGCTTTGTCGCCGCGCTGATCCGGCTGCGGGTGGGATCGCTCTGGCCCGCCATCGCGATGCACGTCAGCTTCAACCTGACGGCCATCGCGCTCACCATGATGGCCCGGGCCGGCTGAGCCCTTCCACCGGCTTCGGGGCGCTTCGCGGCCGACTTTGCGGGTGCCCAAGAGACAGCGACCCGTTCGGCTCGTCGTTCCCCGGCAGCCCGTTGCGGTTCATACTTGGCTCGACGTCTCGGACGGCGGTGCGCGGCCGCAGAAGGGAGGCGACCATGCGAAGCGCGATCCTGGTTTTTCTGCCGCTGGTATGGGGCGTCGGCTGCTCCGACTCGGAAGATGGAGCCCCGGTCGAGCCGACCGACGCCCGGGCGCAGGACGCCGATGCGCATGATGACGAGGCGGTCGAGCCGCCCCCGGATGCCGCGCTCGACGCGGAGGGGGCGGACGCAGCAACGCCATGGACGCCCGGGGTGCTCGATTGGACGAACTGCACGCTGCCGGGCCCGGTCGCGGGTGAGTGCGTCGACATCGAGCTGCCGGCCGACTGGGACGACGTCGATGGCCCGACCCTCTCGGTGCATCTGGCGCGCGTGGCCTCACCCGGCGCGCGGGGCCAGGTCTTTGTTCTGGCGGGCGGCCCGGGGCAGGCGGGCAGCAGCCTCGCGGGCATTTCGGGCTTCTTCCCGGACTTCGACCTGTATCTCCTGGACTTCCGCGGCACCGGCGCGTCGTCGTACCTGGATTGTGACGCCGTGCTCGCGCGCGAAGACTTCTTGGGATGTGCCGAGCGGCTGCGAAGCGAACGGGGCGCGACCCTCGATCACTTCTCGACGACCGCGTCGGCGCGCGACCTGGGCATGCTCATCGGCGCGCTGCGCGACGAGCGGCCGGTCTTTGTCTACGGGGGCTCGTTTGGCACGTATTGGGCCAACCGCTATCTGCAACGCTTCGCTGATCAGGCCGACGGGGTCATCGTCGAGGGTCTCTGTCCGCCGGGTCGTTGCGACGCTTCGCTGTACCAGGACGCGGCGACAAACGAGGTCGCGCGGACCCTGTTCGGACTCTGCGCCCAGAACGCCACCTGCAACGCGAAGCTCGGCGGTGACCCGTGGGGTTTTGTCGGCGCGCTCTTTGCGCGCGTCGCCGGCGGCGGGCACTGCCCCGAGCTGGAGGCGGACAGCGACGCCCTGCGCAGCTATATCGCGCTGGCGCTCTTCCACCCGCAAGCCCGCGATTATCTGCCCGCCGTGCTGTATCGGTATGCGCGATGTGAACCTGGCGACATCGAAGCCGTGGATCACTTCAATGACCTCGCCTTCGTGGGCGTGAGCGGCCGCAACGCCCTGGGCGCCTATTCGTCGGCGTTGCGCTTTCACGTCATCTTGTCCGAGCTTCTGCCCGACCCGCCGCCCACGCTCGCTGAGGTTGAAGCGCTGCACGAGACGCTCTACGCCACGGGCGAAGAGTCCAAGGTGCTGGCCACCTTGGCCGATGCCTGGCCTCGCTCCCCGCGCGAAGACCGCTGGGGCGCCTTGGCCGAGACCCGCGTCCCGATGCTCATGCTCCAGGGCACGATGGACCCGGCGACAACGCGCGCGGTGGCCGAGCCGTTTGCCGAGACCTTCGCCGGCGACCATCAACACTACGTCGAGCTGCCGTATCTCACGCATGGCGTGCTCTGGCACCCCTGCGCGCAGGCGCTCGTCCGGCAGTTCACCGCGAATCCGAAAGGTGCGCTCGACACGGCATGTACGCGCGCGCTGCCCGCGCCGTCGTTCGACTACCCGGCAGACGGCGCGATGCGGTGGCTGGGCACCCGTGATGCGTGGGAAAATGGAGGCTGATGGGTTGGCGGCCCCGGTGGCGACCCGTTGCGGATGGGGCCGTGTCGTTTGGCGCTGCGGGACTTCCTCCGGGGCGACGAGGAGGCGAATGATGCGACGGTGGGCACTGGTCTGGGCGCTTTGCGTCGCCTGCGTGGCCTGCGATGGCGACCTCGATCGCCGGTCGGGGGGCATCCAGACCGATGGCAGCTCGATGGGCACCGAGGTCGACGCCGAGGTGGACGCCGAGCGGACGCTCGACATGGGGCCAGCGGATGGCGGCGCCGATGATGCGGGCGCGGATGGCACCACGGCCGATCAGGGCGCTGACACGGGCACGGCGGATGGGGGCGCCGCCGATGGCGCTGCGGCCGATGGGGATTCGGCCGACGGGCACGGCGCCGCCGATTGATCGGGCGGCGCGCGGCGCGGTCAGGGCGTGTCGCGGATGCTGCCGCCGAATGAGTCTTCGCCGCTGGCTTCGGGGGCGGGCGCTTCTTCGGCGGGCGCCTCCTGGGCCGGCGCCGCTTCGGCCGGCGCCGCTTCGGCCGGTGCCGCTTCGGTCGGGGCGGCGGTTTCGCCCGCGTCACCGCCGGGCGCAGCAGGCGCTGGAGGCGGGGCGGCCTCCACAAAATCGGGCGGCCCGTCGAGCGGCAGGCGCGGATCGGCCGGCGGCTCGGGCGGTGTCGGCGACGCGGAAAACAGCCGGAAAGGCATCGTCAGCGGGCGCAGCATCGGCACCTCGCCCGCCTCTTCTTCCGGCGTCGGCTTTGGCCGCAGCGTGGCCGGATCGGGCATCGCGATCGGCCGCTTCTCGATCATGACCGGCCCGCACCCGCCGAGCAGCAGCGCGCCCAGCCAGAGGGTCTTGCGACTGATCATCGACGCCTCCTCGATCGCGAGCGGGGGGCCGGTTTGGGCGGTGGGGGCGGCGGCGCCGTCTTGCCCTCGGGGTCGGCCTTGGCCAGCCAGGCCTCGGCATCGGCGTCGTCGGGCGTGCGGCTCAGCACCCCACGCAGGGCCCGCGCGGCGCCCATCAGGTCGCCGGTGCGATACAGGGTCGCAGCGCGGTTGAAGAACACGTCGGCCGATGCCCCCTCGATGCCGCTGGCGATCAGCAGCGCGTTGGCGGCGTCTTCATATTTGCCGGCGCGGTAAAGCACGACGCCCAGCCCGGCGTGGGCCTCGACCAGTTCGGGGCGCTTTTGGATGGCGATGCGACAGGCCTTCTCGGCGCCCTCCAGATCACCCACGTTGAACAGCGCCACGCCGTGATTGGCGTGGTACTCGGCGTGGCGGGGGCTGAAGATGCGGAACTCGAAGCCGGCGCGCTCGAGCAGGTATTCGGTCGGCTCGGCGATGGCCCAGGCGGCCTGAACCGCGGGGTCGAGGTCGAGCGACCGCTGCACGCGCATCCAGTTGACCACCGTGTCGAGGATGTAGTCGGCGGTCACCGCGTACAGGGCGAAGCGCACCGGATCGACCGGAAAGCGCCCGCGCGGCTGGCCGTCGGGCCCTTTGCGCCAGTCCATCCACGCCGCGAGCTTCGCGTCGCGATTGCGCACGCCGGTCTCGACCGCGTAGCCGTCGCCTTGCGGGGTCAGATGGCGCGCCAGGCGCGGGGCGTCTTCGGCTTCGATGCTCTGCAAGGTGCGCAGCAGCGTCAGCAACGCCGGTGAGTCGAGCGCCTGCAACGTCAGCGCGACCCCGGGGGCGGCGTCGGGCTGTTCGGGCGCCATGGGCAGAACCTCGATCTCGACGACGCCGCCGGGCGGGGCGACCAGCCGCCGTTGGTCAGGCCGGGGCACAAACGCCGAGCCCGAGTCGGTGACCAGCAGCGCGCCGGCGTCGATCAGCAGCCACCGCGGCGCGTCGCCGGCCAGCGTGACCCGAAGCTGCGCCCGACCCGCGTCGGCCAGGCCGGGATCGACCAACGTCGCGCCGGCCAGCTCGACGCGCGGCGCTTCGTCGTCCGCGGCCGCCAGCAGCGCGGAGAGGCGCGTCACATGCGGATGCCGGCCATCGGGCCCGACCGGCGGCACCCCGGCGGCCTCGGCCGCCGCGGCCTCATCCGCCCCGTCGTTCTGTGCGCGGGCCGCCGCCGGGAGCAACCCCAGCAGCAGCGCGGCGACGACCACGCTTCGCCATGTCGCGGGCAGCAAGCGACTCGGCCAGGCGAGGGCGCGAGATCGGCCCCCCGTCGCCAGCGCCCCCGCAGCCGGCGACGGAGGCGCACCTCGAGGTGCGGCGCGTCCGTCGGCGAGGAGGAAAGCGGCGATTGGGGGTTGAGATCGTGGCCGCAGCGCCGAGTTGTTTGCTGCCAGAGCCAATGAAGCCTCCTCTCGAACGCGGATCCTCATCAAACCGAGGCCGTCCGCAAAAGGCAATGGCGGTGGAACGGGTCAGAAGTAGTAGCGGATGCCCAGCGCCAGATCGAGGTCGGGGTCGGTGTCGGGCAAGAGCCGCACGCCGGGCACGACTTCGAGAAAGACGCCGATCGGCGCGGCCCGCGGGTGCCAATCGACGCCGAGCGGAATGCGCACGCCCAGGGCGGCGTGGGTGTCGTCGTCGTAATGGTCGTCTTTGTAGTGGTGATGATGCTGCCAGACGGTCAGCTTGCCGCCGATACCGACATACGGCAGCCACTCGCCGCCGGGCACGCGCGCCATCCACTGCGGGAAGTGGAACAGATAGTCGGCGTGAAAGTGGAACGACTCGTGCCAGAAGCTGTAGCCGAGGCCAAAGTCGACCGCGCTCGACTTGTCGAAGAAGTACTTTGCGCTGAGGCCGCTTGGCTCACCGAGCATGACGCCGAGGCCGAACGGCCCTTTGCGGGCCTGGGCCATCGAAGGCACGGCGGCCAGAAAGAGCGTCAAGAGAAGTGCACGTCGCATTTCGAACTCCATTAGCATGGGGCACATTTCGAAAGGTAGGACGATGGCATCGTTGGCGCGATACAAGGCGCGGGCGACGACGGCGGCCGAGGCCGTGCGGCGCATCACCCCCGGACAGCGCATCTTCATTGGCTCGGGCGCGGCCGAACCCCTGACGCTGGTCGAGGCCCTGGTCGGCGCCGATCACCTCGCGGGCAATGAGGTCGTGCACCTCTTGACCCTGGGGCCGGCGCCCTATGTCGCCCCCGAGTTGAGCGCCCGATTCCGCCACACCGCGTTTTTCATCGGGGCCAATACCCGCGCCGCGGTCAACGATGGCCGCGCCGACTTCATGCCGGTCTTTCTGTCCGAGATTCCGCGCCTGGTGCGTGACGGGCGGCTGCCGATCGACGTGGCGCTCATTCAGGTCAGCCCGCCCGACCATCACGGCTTCATGACGCTTGGCGTCTCGGTCGACATCGTGCGCGCCGCGGTCGACACCGCGCGCTATGTGGTCGCCGAGGTCAACCCGCGCATGCCGCGGACGTGGGGCGACACCGCGCTGCACGTCGATCAGGTCGACGCTTTTGTCGATGTCGACTGCCCGCTCCTGCAGGTCGATCCGGGCCCGCTCGACGCGGTGACGCGCGCCATCGGCGAGAACGTCGCCCGCCTGGTGCCCGACGGGGCCACGCTGCAGATGGGCATCGGCCGCATCCCCGACGCGGTGCTCACCGCGCTGAGCAACCACCGCGACCTGGGCGTGCACACCGAGATGTTCTCGGACGGCCTGATGCGCCTCGTCGAGTCGGGCGTGGTCAACGGGCGCCGCAAGACCTTCCTGCCCGGGCGCATCGTCACCTCGTTTGTGATGGGCACCAAGGCGCTCTACGACTGGGTGCACGACCACCCGGCGGTTGAGTTTCGGGGCAGCGACTTCACCAATGACCCGTTCAACATCGCCCGAAACGACCGCATGATCGCCATCAACAGCGCGATCGAGGTCGACCTGACCGGACAGGTGGCGGCAGACTCGATCGGTACGCGCTTCTACTCGGGCATCGGTGGCCAGGTGGACTTCATCCGCGGCGCATCGCGCAGCCATGGCGGGTTGCCGATCATCGCCCTGCCGTCGACCGCCGCCGGGGGCCAGGTCAGCCGCATCCAGCCGGTGCTCGAAGCCGGCTCGGGCGTGGTCACCAGCCGCGGCGACGTGCACTTCGTGGTCACCGAATACGGCGCCGCGGACCTGTGGGGCCGCAGCGTGCGGGCGCGGGCCGAGATGCTGATCGGCATCGCGCACCCTGACTTTCGCGGCGAGCTGCGGGCCAAGGCGATCAGTCGGCGCTACATCGCGCTGACCGGCGCGCCGCCCATCGAGCGCGGTCGGTGAGCGTCTACATCGCCATCGATGGCGAGGTGCGTCCGGCCGCCGAGGCTCGGCTGCCGGCGCTCGATCGCGGGCTGCTGTATGGCCGCTCGGTCTACGAGGTGCTGCCCACCGTGAAGCTGCGGCCCCTCTTCTGGCGCGAGCACCTCGAACGCCTCGCCGAGTCGGCCAGGCGCCTCGACATCGCGCTGCCCTGCGACGCGGCGACGCTGCGCGCCGAGATGGCGGCGGTGACGGCGCAGGTCGGCGGCGAGGCGCAGCTTCGGGTGGTGCTCACCGCGGGCGACGACCCCGAGTACGGCGGCGACGGGCGCTCGCGGCGCCTCGTCATCGGGCGCCCGCGGGTGCCCTTGCCGCCCGAGATCTATGAGCAGGGCTGCGCGCTGGTCACCGTGCGCTCGGGGCGCCGCGACGAAGGCATGCTCGACCCGCGGGCCAAGAGCGCGGCCAACAAGCTCATCGCCGAGGGCAACGCCGCCGCGGCCCATGCCAAGGGCGCGCACGAAGCGCTGCGCGTCGACCCGCTCGGGCGCGTGCTCGAAGGCGCGACCAGCACCTTCTTTGCGGTGCTCGATGGCGTCCTGTGCACGCCCCCGCTGGCGGTGGGCATCCTGGCCGGCATCACCCGCGCCAAGGTGCTCGATCTGGCGGCGCAGATCGGGCTGCGCGTGGCCGAGCAGCCGCTGCACGAAGCCGACCTGGACCGGCTCGACGAGGCGTTCATCACCAGCAGCAGCCGCGGCGTGCTGCCGGTCACCCGCATCGACGCGCGCCGCTGCCCGGGGCCGGGACCGCAGACCGGGCGCCTCGCCGCGGCTTACGACGCCCTGGTCGCCGCCTACGATGATGGCGCGTGACCTTGACGCCGAGGGTGGTCAATGCTAGCGTCTCGGCGTCAAAATCCATCGCAATTCAAGGGGGTTGGCTTGAACTGCCGCCGGCTGATCGCCGCCTTGGGCCTCGCCTGTGCGCTCGCTGTCACCGGTTGTGCGATCGACGAGGATGACCTGACGCGATGGGAGGCCGTCGCCGGCGGCCGCGAGCGCCTCGGCGGCTACCTGGCCGACACCCGCCGCCCGATGCATCTGCGCGTGCATGCCGCCACCGTGCTGCTCAAGATGGGCGCGCTCGACAACATCATGGACGTGGTGAACAGCGCCTCGCCGGAAGACCGCGCGATGCTGCTGCCGGCGCTGGCCCACCTCGTCAATACCATCCTCACCCGTCTGTACACCGACGAAGAGAAGGCCATCGCCGCCGGGCTGGGCTACTACCTGCTCGAATCGGTCGACGAGCTGCGCGGTGACAATCAGGGCGAGGCGCGCGACAAGACGTTTGTCGAGACGGTGGTCGATTGGTGCATGGAGCAGCTCGGCAAGCCGCAGCCGCCGGCCGGGCCGAAGGACGTCGCCGACATCCTGCTCGCCGCGGCCGCGATGCGCCCCGAGCTGGCCACGCCGGCGATGCTCAACCGCATGCGCGGCGCCGAGAAGCTGGAAGAGCTGCTGGCGATGAATGCCCTGCTCGACCGCCTGCGCGAGCCCGAGGTGCAGCGCCAACAGGCCGAGCTGCTGCTGGCTTTTGCCCGCAAAGTCTACCCCGACGTGAGCCCGCCGCTGGCCGAGGCGATGATCGCGTTGCGCCTTTGCCATGACGCGGCCGCCATCGCCGAACTGCGGGCCGCCGCCGAGATCACCGTCGCCGCCCACGAGGCGGGCCACTCGATCCAGCACCTGGTGGGCTACGCGCCGCTCAACTTCCGCTCGGCGATGGTGCCGGTCACGAACATCGGGGCGCGGCTGTGGATG
>JAGQJJ010001184.1 GCA_020430675.1 Myxococcales bacterium | reverse complement strand
GTGCTGCCGCGAGGGCTTCGATCTGGTGCAGATCGGCCGCCGCGAACCGCTGACCCGCCTGCGCCCTGACCTGATCACCGACGATGGCTTCGGCCTCGGCCTCACCCGCCCCGGCGGCCGCTGCGTCGCGCTCGACCCCGACGCGCCGCCCTGGCATTGCACCGTCTACGCCCATCGCCCCCGCGCCTGCCGCGAGTTTGCCATCGGCGGCGACGCCTGCCTCGAAGCCCGGCGCCGCACCGGCCTGAGCCGCTGAGTTGTCCGGACATCGCGCAAAGATGTCCACGATGTCCGACACCGCGCAATGTCAAGCGCAGCCCCGATAACTCATTGAAATCATTAAAACAGAGTTCTGGCACACCCGCTGCTCTCTCCTCTGCCATCGCCGGCAGAGCCGCCGGCCATCACCAGGAGAGAGAGCCCCATGCCCCGCACCGCGTCCATCACCGCCCTCACGCTCGCCGCGACGTTGATCTGCGTCGCCTCGGCCGCGCACGCCGCCACCACCAAGACGGTCGGCGACCTGTCCATCACCGCCAACTGGTCCTACGTTGCCTTCAACCGCTACGAGGCCTCGGGCACCGTCTCGATCGGCCCGGTCCAGTTGAGCGGCGCTGACATCGCCATCGACCGCCGCCCCGGCCACCGGACCATCACCGCCACCGGCGACCTCGACCTCAACCTCTTCCCGGACTGCACCCTCGACGCCCCGAGCGTCTCGCTGGGTTACGCCATCGGCGCGGACATCAAGCAGAACGTGGGCGCCGACGCCCCGGTGCAGGACGATGAGTCCTACCTGTACGTGGCCGCCGACAACGGCACCACCCTCAACTGCCTGGGCTTCGGCGTCGAGTTGGGCGGCGGCCAGGGCGGCGCGCTGTACATCAACCCCAACGACCCGTCGGTCTTCGTGCGCGCCACCGGCCTCACCGACGCGATCGCCACCCCGGCGACGCAGCGGATGATGCGCGCGGCGCGCCTGCAAATCGACGACGCTTGGTTCGGCGTGTCGGCGCACGGCTGGTTGCCCTGGTCGGCCGACTACCCGATCAACGGCCAGGTGCCCCGCATCAACGCGCACATGCTCATCGGCGGCAGCTTCGAGGTCACCACCACGCTGGGGCCGGTCGCGGTCGAAGACGGCAGCGTCGCGCTGCGCAAGGGCATCGGCGGCCTGATGTGGCTGGGCGTCAGCGGCGCGATCGCGATGCCCGTGGCCGAGACGTGGTTCGGCGACATTGAAGTGCCGCTGGTCGAAGGCGCGATGGAACTGGCGCCGGGCGACGCTCTGAACTTCGAGCTGACCGCGGGCGGCAGCGCGCTCGATGGCCTCGCGGTGCCCGATCTGGTGCGCACGCTGCTCGAGTCGGGCGCGTCGAGCCAGCAGACGACCCTGTCCGGCCAGATCGGCCTCGCGAACAACGATGACTGGCATTTCGGCGTGGCCACGGCCGGCGACCTGGGCCCTTTTGCGGTGTCCGACGCCCGGATCTCGGTGTCCCCCGCCGCGTTTGAGGTCAGCGGCGACGTA
>JAGQJJ010001183.1 GCA_020430675.1 Myxococcales bacterium | reverse complement strand
GAGCCGCCTGTCGGATTACATCGATGAGCACGGCGGTGTCGCTGGCTATCCGGCGGGCGAAGCGGTCGACTCGGCGACGTACTTCGGCGCCGAGTGCGACATCTTCATCCCCGCCGCGCTCGAGATGCAGATCACCGCCGAGACCGCGCCGCTGCTGCGCTGCAAGGTGGTCGCCGAGGGCGCCAACGGCCCGACCGACCTCGACGGTGAACGCATCCTGGCCGAGAAGGGCATCGACGTGCTGCCCGACATCCTCGCCAACGCCGGTGGTGTCACGGTCAGCTACTTCGAGTGGCTGCAGAACCGCCGCGCCGAGGCCTGGAACCTCGACGAGGTCGACACGAAGCTGCACCGCATGATGGTCTCGGCCTACCGGACCATGCGTCGCCTGGCCGTCGAGCACCGCATCGACAACCGCACGGCCGCCTACGTGCACGGCCTCAGTCGCATCCAAGAGGTCTATCGCGAGCGCGGCATCTTCCCCTGATCGCCGCTCGTGCCCCCCACCGACGCCCGGGCCGGCAGCCCGCTCGACGCGATGGTCATCGCCGAAGCGCGGCGAATCGCGATGCGGGTACCCCGGGACGCCGTGCCGCTCGAAGACCTGGTCGCTTACGGCCAACTCGGCCTGCTCGAAGCGCAGCAGCGCTTCGACCCCACCCGGGGCATCAACTTCGAGTCCTTCGCCCGCCACCGGGTGCGCGGTGCCATCTTCGACGGCCTGCGCTCGATGATGATCGTGCCCCAGCGCGGTCAGTATCGGGCCCTGCGCCAGCAGTTTCTCGCCTGGCAGCTCGCCGGCGACCCCGAGCCGACGCCGACCGACGAGGTGGCGGAGGTGCGTGAGGCCGAGGTCAGCTACCGCGCGATCCTCGACCTGGCCACCACCTTCCTGGCCGCCGAGTCCGACGTCTACGACACCGAAGCGCCCGCCGACGAAGCGTTGGCGAAGCACAGCGACCTGGCCCGCATGCGCGCCGCCCTGGCCCTGCTCGACAGCGAGGATCGCGCACTGCTCAAGGCGCTGTACGGCCTGGGGCGAAACGTGCAGAGCGGTGCGTCGTTTGCGCGAAGACGCGGCCTGCACCGCGCGACGGTGAGTCGGCGGCACCACGAGATTCTCGAACGCCTGCGCAGGCTGTTCGAAGCGGAGAAACCGCCATGATCGCACCGCCCGCCCGGTCGACCGCGCGTTGGCGCCTCGTGGCGACGGCGTCGCTGCTCGCGCTCTTTGCCGGCTGTCGCGCGCCCGTGCTCGAAGGGCTCGACGAAGCAACCGCCAACGATCTGGTCGCCGCGCTGGCCCAGGCCGGCATCGACGCGCGCAAGGCCGGCGACGCGGCGGGCCATCGGGTCGAGGTCGATGAGGATCGCCTCGCCGACGCCTGGTCGGCGGCCCGCGCCGCCGGCTTCCCCCGCGCCGAAGCCGCGGAGCCGCCCGCGCGCCTCATCGCCAGCCCGGCCGAGACCCAAGCGCTCGACCGCGCCCGCCGAGGCCGTCAGCTCGCCGAGCTGTTGCGCTTCGACCCCCG
>JAGQJJ010001182.1 GCA_020430675.1 Myxococcales bacterium | reverse complement strand
GACGCGGCGGGTGGCCTCGTCATCGTCGGGCAGGCCGCCTTCCACGTCGACCGCGCCGCTCAGCGCCTCGGAGAAACGCTCGACGTCGGCGAAGCGCACCGTTGGATCGGCATGGGTTGCGCGGGCGATGACCGCGTCGATGGCCGCCGCCCCGGCGCTCAACAGCCCGGTGGCCTCGGCCACGGTCGGCGCGCCCGGCGCGTAGGGCCGGCCGGTCAGCATCTCGTAGAGCAGCGCGCCCAGCGCGAACAGGTCGACTGCCGGCGTGACGGGCGCGCCTTTGATGAACTCGGGCGCCAGATAGGCCCCGACGCCAGCCGCTCGTTGCGCTTCGACCAGCGCTTCACGGGGCAGGGCGTCGGCGAGACCGAAGTCGGTCACCTTGAGCGCATCGGGCAGGATGATGATGTTCTCAGGCTTGAGCAGCCCGTGCGCCAGGTGTCGGTGGGCATGGGCCAGCGCCATCACCACCTGGCTGACGATGGGCTCGACCTCGGCCAGCCCGAAGCGCTGGCGCTTCTCGCGGCGCAGCTCGAGCACCTTGCGCAGCGTGAGGCCTTCGAGCAGCTCCATCGCGAGGTGCACGCGCCCGCCCTCGGCGCCCACGTCGTACAGCCGCACGATATTGGGGTGCGCCAGCCGGGCCGAGCGAGCCAGCGCCCGCGCCGTCGTGTCGGGATCGGCCACGAGCTCGCCGTGCAGCACCTTCAGCGCGATGGTGAGATCGTTGTGGCGGTCCTGGGCGCGATAGACGACGCCGGTGGGGCCGCGGCCGATGATCTCGCGCGTGGTGAAGCGGTCGCCGATGCCGTCGACCAGCCCCTCGGCCGAGCCGTCGAGGCTTTGGGCCTGCTGGCGCCGTTGCTCCAGCGCGCGCAGGGTGTTCAGGGTGCGCGGCGATCGCTTGCGCCCGGCGAGGCGGGCGCCACAATTGCCGCACTCGGCCGCGCCGGCCTCAACCTCACTGCCGCAGCGATTGCAGAGCACCTCGCGTCCCCCGCCGGCGATTGTCAGGATGCCGGGCCTGCGCGACGACCGAGCGTCGCCCCGCAAAAGCCCCGGGGATCAGTAACAGAGCGGGATCGTCGCTTTCAACCGCCACGCGCCCCTGTGGTGACTATGCGTCACCGGAATGGCCGAAGCCACCGGCGCCGCGCTCGGTTTCTTCGAGCGAAGCGACCTCGATCGGCTCTGGTCGCGCGACCGGCGCCACCACCAGTTGGGCGATGCGGGCGCCGCGTTCGATGCACACCGGTGACTGGCCCAGGTTGATGAGCAGCACCTTCAGCTCGCCGCGGTAATCGGCGTCGATGGTGCCGGGCGCGTTGAGCACCGTCACCCCGTCGCGCCAGGCCCGGCCCGAGCGGGGCCGCACCTGGCCCTCGAAGCCTTCGGGCAGCGCCAGGGCAAAGCCGGTGGGGATGAGGGCGCGCGCGCCCGGGGCCAGCTCGGTCGGCTCACGAATCGCGGCGCGCAAGTCGAGGCCCGCGGCGCTCGGCGTGGCCCGAGCGGGCAATGGCAGGGGGTCGGGCGCCT
>JAGQJJ010001181.1 GCA_020430675.1 Myxococcales bacterium | reverse complement strand
CGGCGAAGGGGCCATCTGTCACCACCCAATAGGCGGCGGGGCCGACGGGCAGGCCGTCGTCGGGGCGGCCGAGCCGGCGCAGCGGCAAAGCGGCGCGCAGCTCGGCGAGGATGTCGTCCGTCGAGAGGCGGCGGTCTTCGCTCTGAAAGTCGAGGCCGCCGATGGGCATCAGCTCGATGAAGCGCGGGATGGTGTCGAGGGCCCAGGCGCGGATGGCGACGTCGGCCAGCTCGCCGTCGTTGACGCCGCGCACGGCGACCGCGTTGAGGCGGATCTGCGTGAAGCCCGCTGCGCTGGCGGCCTCGATGCCGCGCACGACCCGGTCGAGGTCGCCGCCGCGGGTGATCTCGGTAAAGCGGCCGGCGTCGAAGGTGTCGACGCTGACGTTCAGGCCCCGCAGGCCGGCGCGCCAGAGGGGGTCGGCGAAGGTGTCGAGCACATGGCCGTTGGTGGTCATGGCCACCTGCCGAATGCCCGGCAAGGCGCTGAGCTGGCCGACGAGGTCGACGATGCCCTTGCGCACCAACGGTTCGCCGCCGGTGAGTCGCACGCGCTCGACGCCGAGCTCGGCCATGACGCCGACGAAGGTGGCGATCTCTTCGAGGGTGAGGATGGCCGAGCGCGCGGTGGGCGCGAAGCCCTCTGCCGGCATGCAATAGGCACAACGGTAGTTGCAGCGATCGGTGACCGATACTCGCAGGTAACGGATGCGCCGACGCCACCGGTCGGCCAGGGGCGCGGTCGGGGTCGGCTCGACGGACAATGGCTGCACGCCAGGGGCTCCTGCCAAGCGTTCCCTGTTGGATGCCACAGCCGCGGCGGACGTTGCCGCAAATGCCGAGGCGGCGTCAGGCGCCATCGCTTTCGTCCCCCGAGACCGCGCGGGCGGCGCGGCAGCCGGGGTGGCGGGCGAGCACGTCTTCGGCGAGCATCGCGACCTCATCGCCGCGGCCGAGCTTGTCGAGCGCGCGTTGCAGGCCCTCGAAGGCGGTCTCGACGCGCGGGCCGGTGAGGCGATCGGCGGGGTCGTCGGCAAAGAGCGCGCGCTCGAAGTGCACGGCGGCGGCGGCGGCGTCGGCGCGGTCGATGGCCATCTGGCCCAGCGCGAGGTGCGCCGGGCCGTGGTCGGCGTCGAGCGAGACGGCCTCTTCCAGATCGATGCGCGCGTTGCCGACATGGCCGAGGCGCGTGAGCCAGAGGGTGCCGCGGGCGGCGAGCAGGCCGGCGCGGGCGCGGGCGTCGCCCGTCTGCTCGATGCGGTCGGTCAGCAGGCGGCGCAGGCGGTCGAGGTCGACACGGCGCGGGCGCAGGTCGGCGAGCGCATCGACGGCGGCGACGGTGGTCTCGACCGCGGCGGCCGGATCGGTGAGCACCCGCTCGTAGGCTTTGACCGCGGTGTCCTCGTCGTCGAGCTGGTGGTAGGCGATATGGGCCCGGCGCAGCAGCAGGATGGCGCGCTCGGCGCGGTCGCCCAACACCGCGGCGTGGCGTTCGAGCACGCCGGTCAGCTCGGCGGGGCGGGCCATGGCTTCGTAGGCGCG
>JAGQJJ010001180.1 GCA_020430675.1 Myxococcales bacterium | reverse complement strand
CCGCGCCCTGGCCCCGTTGTCGAGCGAGCGGTTTGCCATCGCGCTGGCCGGCCTGCGCGGCGATCGCGACGCCTTCTTCAAGGCCGTCGGGCAAGCCGCACGCCATGGCGACGTGCGCCCGGCGCTGGCCCTGGCTGACGCCCTGGGCCGCCGCGACGCGATCGAGCTGGCCAGCGATCCCGAGCGCCTCGGCGCGCGGGTCGGCGATTGGCGAGCGGGCGACGCCTTTGCGCTGCCCGAAGCCACCGCCGACGCCCTGCTGCACGCGATCGCCCGTCTGCGCGCGCACTGACCGGTTCGGTCAGGGGTTGACAACCCGCCACCTGTGACTAGCGTCGCGTGTTCCGTGCGCCGGGGAGCCGAGGATGTCGGACGATTACTACGAACTGCTGGGGGTCGATCGCGAGGTCGACGCCGGCGAGCTGAAGAAGGCCTACCGCAAGGCCGCGATGCAGTGCCACCCGGACCGCAACCCGGGCGACGCCGAGGCCGAGGAGCGTTTCAAGGCCATCAGCGAAGCCTACGAGGTGCTCTCCGACCCGCAGAAGCGGCGCATCTACGACCGCTACGGCAAGGATGGACTGCGCAACCAGGGCTTCAGCGGCTTCAGCGATATCGGCGATGTGTTCAGCCAGTTCGGCGACCTGTTCGGCGACCTGTTCGGCTTCGGCCGCCGGGCCCGCGCCCGCGGCGCCGACCTGCAGATGCGCATGGTGCTGACGCTCGAAGACTGCCTGCGCGGGCTGGAGCGCGAGGTCGAGTTCAACCGCGAGGTCGAATGCGACACCTGTCGCGGCTCGGGCGCCAAGGCCGGCACCACGCCCGAGAACTGCCGCACCTGCGGCGGGCGGGGCCAGGTCGCGGTCAGCCGCGGCTTCATCAGCATGACCACCACCTGCCCCTCCTGCCACGGCGCGGGCAAGACCATCCGCGACCCTTGCGGCAGCTGCCGGGGCTCGGGGCGGCAGCGCAAGGCCGAGAAGGTCACGGTCAAGATCCCACCCGGCATCGACCAGGGCATGAAGCTGCGGCTCACCGGCAAAGGCGAAGGCGGCCCGCCGGGCGGCGCGCCGGGCGACCTGTTTGTGGTCATCGAAGTCGAGAACCACGCGCGCTTCGAACGGCACGGCTCGGAGCTGCTCGCCGAGCTGCCGATCGACATGGTGCAGGCTTGCCTGGGCGATGAGATCGAGTTCGAGACGCTCGACGGGGCCGAGACCGTGAGCCTGGCCGCGGGTACCCAGCCGGGCACCGTGCTGCGGCTGCGCGGCAAGGGCATGCCTTCGGTCGAAGGGCGCCGCCGCGGCGATCTGCACCTGCGCGTGGCGGTGCGCATTCCCACCGCGCTCAACGACGCCCAAGCAGAGCTTCTGCGGCGCTTCCGCGACGCGACGACGCCCTGAAACTCGGGAAAAATCCGCTGACGGTGCGTGCATTTACACTCGTATTTGCACTGACCCCCTCCTCTCTGGTGACGTCGCAAGGTCGGCGGACCTTGAGTGGCTCGGGACCGGCACGGGCCCGACGGGCGGCGCCATCGCC
>JAGQJJ010001179.1 GCA_020430675.1 Myxococcales bacterium | reverse complement strand
TCGCCGTCTTGTCGGCGCGCAGCCGATGGATCACCGCCTTCAGGTCGCGCCCGGGCAGGTACTCCATCACCAGGAACAGCTCGCCGCCCTCATCGGCCAACTCGAGCACCGGCACGATATTGCCGTGGTGCAGCTGCACCATCAGGTGCGCTTCGTCGATGAAGCGGCGCACAAAGCCCTCATCCTGCGCCAGATGGGGCAGGATGCGCTTGATGGCCACGTGTTTGGTGAAGTTGGCCGCGCCCTCGACCTTGGCCAGATACACCTCGCCCATGCCCCCGGCGGCGAGGCGGCGCAGCAAGAGATAGCGACCCAGACGACTCTGGGGCGAGTTCACGGTGTCATCACCGCCGGCGCATCCCCCCACGCATGCGTGGGTGACCCATCTTCGGCTGCATGGCGGCCGCAGCGCCCGGCGGCATCTCCAGCCCGAACTGGTACCACTGCTCGCCGTACGACTTCATCTTCAGCGCCTTGCCGTTCTGCAGCAGCGTCAGGTTCTCGGCCAGATAATTGTCATCGGGCGCGGCCGCCTTGCCCCGGGCGAGCACGTCAATCGCGGCGTCGTTGCGCTTCTCCTGCACCAGAATCCACGCATACAGCGACCACAGCAGGCCATTCTTCTTGGCCACCTTGACCGTCTCTTCGAGCACCTTGATCGCGGCGTCGAGATCCTTCTTGCCCTTGTAGTAGGCCACCGCCAGCATCGCCCACGCCGGCCAGAGCGCAGCGAGAAGCTGCGCCTTGCGGCCGCGCACGCGGCTCTTCTCAAGGTAGGGGATGGCCTCGGAGACGCCCGGCCCCTTGGCGTTGCCCATCTGCCGCCCCAGCAGCCACCGCGTATACAGCAGCATGCCGATGCGCGCGTTGAGCATCACCTTCAGGCCGATCTGCCAGTTCTGAAAGATGAACCCGCGCTTGAGCAGCTCGACCGAGCGCTCGATGGCGTTGAACATGATCATCTGCACATTGGCCCCGCCCCGGGCGGCGGCCTTCTGCACATTGGCCATCTCGGCATCGGCGGCGGCGGTCACCGCCTCGACGCGCTTGGCGATGCGGCGGTTGACCCAGACGAAGGCCAGCATGCCAAGGATGAGGCCGGGAAGCACGGTCCACACCGCCGAAGCGCCAAAGAGCATCGGGACGAGGGCAACGAAGAGGGCGAGTCCGAGGGCGACGACGAGGGTATACATACAAGCCGTTTGTCGTTGCCGACGCCGCGCGTCGGTTCGAGGGTTGCGGGCGGGCCTGCGGCGCGCCGCCTCGGGCGATGGCCCAGAGCGGCGGCGAGCAACGCGGCGCCGCCGGCGCGGGCCGACGGCCGCGTTTTCCTACCATGGGCCCGCCGCCGCTGCAACGGGCGCGCGGGGGCACCGGTGCATCCCGGACGGCCGCATCCTTGACCTGCGCGGGTTGTGGGGCATAGAGTCGCCGAGCCCGGTTCGCAGGTGAGCCGCGCCAACGCTGCCAGGCCGAATGGATCTGATCCGACTGATTCGCGACGCCGCCGGCCGCGCGGACGGCGAGACGACGCTGCTCATCGAGC
>JAGQJJ010001178.1:1312-1547 GCA_020430675.1 Myxococcales bacterium | reverse complement strand
GGCGCGCAAACTGGTCGCGGTGGGCGCGCACCAGGTCTTCATCATCGGAGTAGGTGAACAGGACGCCGAACAGGTTCTCGCGGAACCACGCCTGCTCGCGCTCGGAGTATTTCTCCAGCCCCGCCGGCGCCAACAACGCCAGGCCCGACACGCGCTCAGGCACGGTCAACGCCAGCGCCAGGGCAACCTGCGCCCCGAAGCCATGGCCCACGACGCGGGCGCGCTCCACGCCCAT
>JAGQJJ010001178.1:0-1290 GCA_020430675.1 Myxococcales bacterium | reverse complement strand
TACGAGAACGCGCCGGGTTTGCTCGACTTGCCATGGCCGATCAGGTCCAGCGCGATGACGCGCTGCCCCGCCCCGGCCAACGAGGCGATCTGGGCTCGCCACACCGAAGCGTAGCCGCCCACATCGTGCAGCAACACCACCGGCGGCCCCTCGGCCGGGCCCGCTTCGACGGCGTGCATCGTCAGCGGCGTGGCCAGTCCCTCAGCGGCCTGCAACGCCGGCAGCGGCAGCGCACGCGCCGCCCACGCGGCGCCGTCGGCCCCGGCGTAGGCCAGCTCAGAGAACGCCAGCGGCTGCCGGTCGAGCGTCGCGCAGCCCGCGGCGAGCACTGCCAACCCCATGCACAAGAGCGTCGCGCGCATCAGAAGGCCACCCACGAGAAGGTGGTGAAAAACGCCCACGGGTTCGCGGTGGCGCCCGGGGTGCTGTCATAGAAGTCACCGGCGACCATGTATCCCCCGAGCACGCCGACGGTCATCGCCTCGCGCAGCGTATAGCGCGCCTTGGCGTTGGCCTCGAAGCCCACCGTGCGCCCTCGCGCCCCGCCATCCAGCCCCGGCGTGGGATCAACGCTGCACCGCGCAAAGCCGAGCGTCAGCTCCAGGTTCAGCGCCGTGCCCGGCACGTCCCACCCGCTGCTGAGCACGCCGGCGGTCGTGCCGAAGCCTTGGTTGGCGATGTCGATGATGGCGCCGGTGTAGTTGTTGATCGCCTCGGTGTACGGAAACAGCAGCAGCAACCGATGGCTGAACCACGCCGCGCCGGGCAGGCCGTAGTGGTTGAACGTCATCGGCGCCTCGTAGCGCCCGTCGGTCGGGTCATCATCGCCCGTCGTGTAGAGCCCTTCGAGCGAGAGCACATCGCCGCGCCCCTCGCCGTAATGCCATTCGACCGCCAGGTTCGCCGCCAGCCCGCGGGCATCGATGGCGGCGAGTTTTCCCGCCGTCTCGCGCGTGCTCTCGAAGCGGCCGTGGTTGTACATGACAAAACCCGAGGCGGCGATCGGCCCCGACAAGAAGCCCAGGTTGTGGTGCCCGTGCAGGCCGATGTAATGCATCGTGCCCTCGGGCCGATCGAGCGGCAGCGTGGGCACGCCGGTGAACTCGCCCGCGCTGCCGGCGGGCCCGGCGCGCACGATGCCCGGATAGGCGAAGGCGTCGTTGCGCGTGTCATCGCTCAGGTACCAGTACGACAGACCAATCCGCGTGCCGGGCTGCAGCTTGTAGGCGTAATCGACCATCAAGACCTGAGCCCAGGCCAGCGACGGGTCGCCTTCGAGCGCGCGATCGG
>JAGQJJ010001177.1 GCA_020430675.1 Myxococcales bacterium | reverse complement strand
GACCGCGGCCAGGCGGTCAGCCGCGTGCACGCCCTGGCCGACGTGCCCGACGCGCTGCGCGAGGGTCCGCTGCACGGGGTCCTGCTGCTCACCGCGCTCGAACCCGCGGCACCCGAAACGACGACCGAACGCGCCTGCGAGGCGCTGGCCCTGGTGCAGACGCTGGTGCAGGCGAAGCGCTCGCTTGCCGGCGGTCTGCGCCTCGTCACCCGCGGCGCCATGGCCGCCACCGAGGCCCGCGCGCCCATCGACCTTTGCGCCGCCGCGCTCTGGGGCCTGTGGCGCACGGTGGCCAACGAGCAGCCCGAGCTGGGCGCGGCGCCGATCGACCTCGACCCGTTTGGCGAAGACGACCTGCGCCCGCTGCTCGATGAGCTGCTGATCGGCGGTGCCGCCGAACAGGTCGCCCTGCGTCGAAGCGGGCGCCTCGTCGCCCGCCTGGCCCGCGCGCAGGTCGGCGTGACGCCGCCGCCGGGCCTGCCCGCCGACGACGGGCCCTTCCACCTCGCCGTCACCGCGCGCGGCAGCTTCGATGGCCTGACCTTCCAGCCCATCGAGCACCCGGCGCCCACCGCAAGCGGGGTCGAGGTCGCCGTCTACGCCACCGGCCTCAACTTCCGCGACGTGCTCAACGCGCTCGGCCTGTATCCCGGCGACCCCGGCCCGGTCGGCGGCGAGATGGCCGGCGTCATCACCCGCGTTGGCCCCGGCGTGACCGATCTGAAGCCGGGCGAAGCGGTGCTTGGCCTCGCGCCGGCCGCCTTCGCCGACCGCGTGCTGACCGACGCCCGCCTCATCACTCGCAAGCCGCCGACGCTCTCGTTTGAAGCCGCCGCCAGCATCCCGCTGGTCTACCTGACCGCCTGGCAGGCCCTGCACCGCGTCGCCGAGCTGCGCGCCGGCCAGCGGGTGCTCATTCACGCCGCCACCGGGGGCGTCGGGCTCGCCGCGCTGGCCATCGCCCGCGAGATCGGCGCCGAGATCTTCGCCACCGCCAGCCCGGGCAAATGGCCGCTGCTGCGCACCCTGGGCATCGACCGCCCGATGAACTCGCGCACGACGGCTTTCGCCGAGCAGCTCAACGCCCGCAGCGGCGGCGTCGACGTGGTGCTCAGCGCGCTCGCTGGCGAGGGCCTGATCGCCAGCTTGCGCGCCCTGCGGCCGGGCGGGGTGCTGGTCGACATCGCCAAGAACGACGTCGAGCGCCTGCCCGGGTTTGCCGAGGCCGTCGCTGGCCGCCGCTACATCGCCTGGGACCTGGGTCCGGCGGCCCTGCAAGCGCCAGAGGCGATCCGCGCCGATCTGACGCAGATCGTCGAGCGCCTCGCCCGCGGGGCGTTCCCCGCTCAACCGCTCACCGTCTGGCCGATCGAAGCCGCGGTCGACGCCTTCCGCTTCATGGGCCGCGGCCAGCACGTCGGCAAGATCGTCGTCTCGCAGGTCGCCCGCCGCCGCCGCCTCGATGGCCTGCCCGCGCGCCTTCGCCCCGACGGCGCCGTGCGGATCACCGGCGGCACCGGCGGCCTCGGCCTGCGCGCCGCCGCATGGCTGGCCGA
>JAGQJJ010001176.1 GCA_020430675.1 Myxococcales bacterium | reverse complement strand
CGACCAGCGGGGAGAGCGGATGAGGGGCGTGTTGGGAAAGGGTGTAGTTCTAGGCGGCGGGCGCATCGGTAACGACGGCGGCGAGCTGGCGCTGCGCGTCGGTGGCGCGCTCGGTCAGCGCCAGCGGCTCGGCGACGCGCACGGCCTGATGGCGGCCGCGGACCTGCAACCGGCCCACATCGCGGAAGAGCACCGCGTCGCGCGCCAGTTCGATGGTCTTCTCGCCGACGAGGATGCCGCTGCCGAACATGCGGTTGGCCGCTTCGAGGCGCGAGGCCAGGTTCACGGTGTCGCCGATCATGGTGTAGTCGAAGCGTTGGGCCGATCCCATGTTGCCGACCAGCGCGACGCCCGAGTTGAGGCCGATGCGCACGTAGAGCTGCGGCAGGCCGCGCTCGGCCCAGCGGGCGCGCAGGTCGACGAGGGTCTCCTGGCAGCGCAGCGCCGCCCGGCAGGCGTGCACCGCGTGGCGCGCGTCGCCGACGGGCGCGCCGAACATGGCCACGATGGCGTCGCCGATGTACTTGTCGATGGTGCCGCCCTCTTCAAGGATGATCTCGCTCATACGGCCGAGGCACTCGTTGAGGAGCTGGATCAGATCGGCGGGGTCGAGGTTCTCCGAGATGCCGGTGAAGCCGCGGATGTCGGAGAAGAAGGCCGTCAACTCGCGGCGTTCGCCGCCGAGGCGCAGCCGGGCCGGGTCGTCGATGAGGATCTGCACCACCTCGGGCGAGAGGTAATGCTGAAAGGCGCGCCGAATCTCGGTGGCGCGCTTGCGGGCCTCGCGCGAGCGGAAATAGGCGAAGAGCAGCCGGATGGCCAGCCAGTCGGCGACGGCCCAGACGAAGGCCATCAGCGGGATGAGCCAGCCTTGGTGCATGGCAAAGAGCCAGACGCCGACCCAGATCGCGACGACGGCGAGGCAGAAGCCGATCAGCGCGGGCGCGGTGCGCAGACGCCAGCCGATGACGGCGGACAGGAAGAGCAGCGCCAGCCCGGCCCAGAAGGCGGCGCGGGGCACGTCGCCTTCGCCGCGCAGGAAGTGATCGCCGCGCAGGTCGACGAGGGCCTGGGCGTGCACGAAGACGCCGGGCACGTCGCGCTCGAGGATGGTCGCGGCGAAGTCCTCGGTGCCGTAGGCGCTGACGCCCACAAAGACGATGCGATCGCGCAACGCGGCTTCGAGGGCCGGCGAGTCGGGCGGCGCTTCGAGCACATCGCTGAAGCGCACGGTGCGGAAACGGCTCTTGGGCGCCGGGCGCAGCCATGGCGCGCCGCGATCGGCCTCGGTCGCGCGCCGCAGCAGCGCTTCGGCCTGGCTCGGATCGGCCAGCATGGCGGTCGCGAGGGCCAGCGAGGCGTGCACGCGCCCGTCGACCGCAAAGAGATAGGGGTAGCGGCGCGTGACGCCGTCGTCATCGGCGGCCACGTTGACCCCGCCCTGGCCGGCGGCGGCCTGAGCCAGCGTGGGCAGGTTGCCGACCACCTCGGCGCAGCGCAGGGCGCGGCCGGGCACGCCGGCGACGGGCAGCGGGTGCAGGCCGGCCTGCTCGGGG
>JAGQJJ010001175.1 GCA_020430675.1 Myxococcales bacterium | reverse complement strand
TCAGCAGCGGGCGCGCGTGGCGACGCCCGCGCTGCATCGCCCCGAGGAGGCCCCATGAACCCGCCGATCATCAACATCGCCGACCTGGCCTTCCGCCCGTTCGGCCATGGCGTCAAGATGCCCGGCGCCGGCGAAGCGCGCGACGTCTACCAGGCCCAGATCGGCGCCGTCGGCCCGCTGATCGGCGCCCGACTGCTGGGCTACAACATCACCGTCATCGCGCCCGGCAAACGCGCCTTCCCGCTGCACAACCATCGTGTCAACGAAGAGATGTTCTTCATCCTCGAAGGCACCGGCGAGGTCCGCATCGGCGAGGCCCGCCATCCGATCAAGGTCGGCGACGTGATCGCCTGCCCGCCCGGCGGCCCCGAGACGGCGCATCAGCTCTGCAATACCTCCGACACCGACGAGCTGCGGTTCCTCGCCGTCTCGACGCGCCTGTCGCCCGAGATCGCCGAATACCCCGAGACCGGCCGCTTCGGCGTGCTCGCCGAGCTGTCCCCGGGCGCCGATGGCAAGCCGAACGTCTTCCGCTATATCGGCCGCCCCGATGGCAGTCTGCCCTATTGGGAAGGCGAGTGAATCGGCGCGTGATGGCATCAGCGACCTCATGATGCCACTGCATGCCCAACCACGCCCAGACCGCGCATGCCCGAACCGCGCGCGGTGACCGAAGGACGGCGACCATCGGCAAAGGCGCTGGTCCGACGAGCCGCAGCGATCCATCGAAAGGCACGGCAAGCCCTCGAAGACACGCTGCGCGCTGGCGACAAGGCGCTGATCGAACGCGCGCACGTCTGGCGGGCGCGTTTCATGGCCGATGCCAGCGACGCCGAGTTGACCGACGGCTTCGCGCTTGCGGTGACCATCGGCACGATGGCATGTCGCGAAGGCATGCCATCGGTCGCTTCCGGCGGGCAGGCATGGCATCCGATGCTCGCCGATGCGCTCGGTCTGCTGAAGGCGATCTCTGGCGCGCACACGCTCGGCATCGCCGTCGATGACAATCTCGGGGCGCGGCACTGGCTGTCGGCCTGCGAAGACTTCCTGGCCGCCGCCGCGCCCCGCGCGCGACACCGCGCTGGGGCCTATTGCACGCCGGCCGAGGTGGTCGATGCCATGGTGCGATGGGTCGATCATCTCTTGCGGACGCGCTTCGGCGAGCCTCGTGGCATCGCATCCGACAAGGTCACCCTCATCGACCCGGCCCTGGGCACGGGCCGCTTCGTCCTGGGTCTGTTGCGGCACCTCGCCGCCGACCGCGACCCTGCCGCGCTTTGCGCCGCGCTGCCGCGCATCATCGCCTTCGAGAAGCAGCCGGGCCCTTTTGCCGCCGCCGACCTGCGACTCTCGGCCGAAATCCACGCGCTGACCGACGGTGCGTTCATCGACCGACCGCGCATCCACCAGGCCGACGCGCTCACCTGGCCCCATGCCCTCGCCGGGCGGACGCCGGTCACCGTGGTCATCGGCAACCCGCCCTATCGCGAACGCGCGCGCGGCGAAGGCGGATGGGTCGAAGCCGATGCGCTGCCCGCTTGGATGCCACCCGCCGGA
>JAGQJJ010000116.1 GCA_020430675.1 Myxococcales bacterium | reverse complement strand
GGTCGACACTGCCGGTCGCCAAGGCATGGCGATGCCATTCGACGCGCTGCTGGTGGTTGGTGATGACCGCCTGTGGCACGACCGCTGGCGGACGGTCGGGCGAGACCATGACCGTGGCGTGCGCGCCCGCCGCGTCCAGCACCGTGATGTTATAGGCCATATGGATCGGCACTCGGCAGAGCACCGCGACGGCTTCATCAGCGGTGTCGCAGGTCTCCAGCACATAGCGCAGTACGATCGGGATGCCAAAGCCCACGCCGACCTCTCGCCGGCCGCCAAAAGCCAGCGAGACCGCGAGCCCGGCGTCGTTGATGCCATCGAGCAGGCCCCAAAGGCAATCACTCATGCCCAGAACGCGGCGGCCGCGCCAGGCGGTGCGCATGATGACCGCCTCCCAGAGCGCCGGGCTGTAGTCATAATTGCGCACGAGGATGGGCATGCCCCCCCGAAAAACCGCCTGGGAACAGCCCGCGATATAGGGGGGCGGGCAATAGCCCGAGAGGCAGCGTGCGACCAGATCCGAGCCTCCGGCCAGCGCGACGGCCTGATCATAGGTCGCCGCCAACTCGGGCATATGGGTCACGAGCGCCCGCCGGCTCGCCAGATAGGTCGGGCGCGCCGCCTCACCTTCTGAGAGGAACCATGCCCGATACTGCGGCCACATCGCAGCGCACATCGCCGCCCAGCGAGGGCCCATCTGCGCTTCGTCGATGGCCTGGATCCGCACCTTTTGGGCTTCGTGCATCACTCAGAGGATCTTGAAATTGCCTGCCTCCGCGACTTGCGCGGTGATCTGAGCGTCGAGCGCGCCCGCGTCGGTGGCGCCATAGAGCGTGCGGATGCCATGGATCCAGCTTCGGGCGCGTGCGTTGAGTTCAAAGCCTTCGGTCATCAGACGGCCCGGCGTGATCAGGATGCCGAGATCGGCGCCCTCATAGAAGTAATCGCCGGCCTTGGTGATGCGCAGGAAGAACGCTTCGTCCTCGCGCTCGACAGTGCGTCGATGGGTCTGCACACGCTTGAACTCGACGCGGCCGTCGCCGTGCATGCGATAGACCCCCGACGGCGGCGCCTTGGTCACCCGGCGCACCTCGTCAGCGGTGCATTTCATCACGAGCTGGCCCCAGCCATCGATGTACTCGGCGTTGGCCCATCGCCGGTTGATGTCTTCGACGTCGATCTCGAAGTCGACGTCAGACCACTCGAGCAGGTGGAACAAAAAGAGTGGCACGTCGGCGTGCGCAAAGGCGGCCAGATTGGTCATGGCGCTCGCGCCGGTGATGCGCGGGTTGAGCTCGCCGAGGTAGAGCGTGTCGGTGTCGAGGTCGCGCAGGAAGTCGATCTCGAAGTAGCCGCGATAGCCCAGCTTGCGCAGCTCTTCGCCAAACGCGACGGTCATCTCGCGGGCCCGCTCGCGCACTTCCTGCGAGAAGGACTCGGCGAGCACCTCGTTGCCGCACCATCCGCCCTTGTAAGGCGTCAGCTCAGGGAAGCCAACCAGCTCGGTCATCAACGGCCCGCAGATCGTGCCATGGCGGGTGACGCAGGCCTCCATCGCCGAGCCCCGGCAACGGATGCGCTTCATGATCTTCACTTCGGGCGCGGCGATGATCTCTTCGGCGCTGCGCGCAAAGTCGGCCTCCGATGAGATGAAGAAGGTGGTGTGTCCTGAGTCGCCGAACGCGGTCTGCACCACCAGATCGGGGCCCAGATGGGCCGCGACGCGCCGCAGCGACGCATGGTCCGTGACCTTTGCCAGCACATTGGGCACCGAAGGGATGCCCGCACGGTCGCCGATGCGGGTGGTTGACAGCTTGTCATCGACCGACCGCCGCAGCGCGGCCGAGGGGAAGCAGATGTCGATGCCGAGCTCCTCGCAGATGGCTTCGGTGGTCTCATCGAAGAAGAGAAAGACCGCGCGCGGCCGCACGCCCGGCTTGCGCTGCGTGGCGATGTAGTCGATGACTTCCTTGTGTTCGAGCAGGTAGTTGTTGATGTCTTCGATGCTGGTGAAGGGGCGATGCAACACCTCGGAAGGCACGAAGACATTGGGATGCTGCCCATCGAAGCAGTCGATGTAGTTGATATAGCGAAAACCACGCACCCACTCGTCGATGCCGATCAGGTTGAAGTTGGTGGCGCTGATGAAAAACGTGGGGATCTCGTTGCGGTAGAAGAACCGGCGAATATCCGAGATGCCGCGAAGCACCTTGGTCGGCTTCGTGCTCACTTTGTCTCTCCGAGGGGGCGTTGGGCGCGGCGGCTCTTGCGGCGCGGCGGGGGTGGGGTCTCGGCGTGCGTGGGCGGCTTCACGTCTGCTGCCGGCGCCGCGGCGGGCATGGCAAGCGCCGCCAGGTCGAAGACGCGCAGGCCCAGCTCGGGGTTGAGCCCGTGGATCTCTTTGACATCGAGCGCCAGCAGATAGTCGAGGATGGCGACCGACATCACCTGCCCGGGCACCAGCACCGGAAAGCCGGGCGGATAGGGCGTCACGAAGCTCGCCGATACGACCTGGCGGCCCCCGGCGACCGCCTCGCGCAGCGCGGCGTTGAGCGGCACGAACTGGCAGGCCGCCGCGTCGTAGGCGGCAAAATAGGCGCGGCGGATGTCGCCTTCCGGCGTGCCACCGCCCGGCTCGGGCTGAAAATGCGGGTGGAAATGGCTGAAGTTGGGCAGCGGCGGCAGCTTCTCGGTCAGCGAAGCGACCTTGGCGTCGAAGGCCGCCTGTTCGGCGGGGCTGGCATGCCGGGCCCGGGTATCGAGGTCGCGGGCGATGTCGCTGAGCACCTTGACCAGATGGGCGATGGCCCCCCGCGAGACGCCGATATGAATCAAGAGCAGCACCGTATTTCGCGAAGTCTTGTTGATATGAACGTCGTAGCGATCCATCAACAGCTTCTTGAAGGCATCGCCATCGCGCCCGGTGCGGCCGACGTGCAGCGTCACCCGGGTCGGATCGAGCACGAACTCGTCCTCGACGTAGGCCCGCTCGATGGGGCCGAGGCCCTGCTCGGCGTCGAAGTAATGCTGCACGCCCGAGCGGCGGTGTGGGGATGGGATCATCTCGGCCGGGGTGAGCGCGCGGAAGTAGCGCGAGAGCAGGGCGTCCTGGTTGATGCGCCGCCGCAGCGTGAACGCCAGCTCCAGGCTGGTGCTGACCAGCTCGTAGCCTTCCAGCTCGACCTGCCGGCGGCCGACGTCGAGCGAAGCGAGGATCTGGTAATTGGGCGAGGTCGACGTATGGGTCATATAGGCCTCGTGAAAAGAGGCCTGCGTCCGGCGCTCGAAGTCGACGTCGCGCACATGGATCATCGAACCCTGCCGCAGCGCGGTCAGCGTCTTGTGCGTCGACTGCGTGGCATAGACCCGCACCCGGGCGCGATCGGGATCGGGCATCAGCCCTTCCGCCAGCCAGGTGGCATCGTCCTCCGGGTCGCGCTGGTCATGGGCCTTCTTCCAGGCGGCGTAGCGAGCGCGATAGGCCGGCGAGGCGAGATCGCGTTCCAGGCGTCGGGCCGCGTCCATCGCCGTGCGGCGGCGCAGCAGGGGCGAGAAGCGCCCGTAGGCGAACCAGGCTTCATCCCATAGGAAGAGGATGTCCGGCTTGATCGCCAGCACCTCTTTCATGATCCGATAGGGATCATAGGTGATGCCATCGAAGGTCAGGTTGGTCAGCAGCAGCAGCCGCACTTGATCGAGGCGTCCGGCGCGCCGCAGGCGCAAAAGCTGCCGCTTGATCTCTTCGAGTGAGACCCCCCCATACATCGAGCACTCGGTGAGCGGATAGGCATCGAGATAGACCGGGTTGGCGCCGCTGAGGATCGTGGCATAGGGATGGGACTTATGGCAGTCATGCGACAGCAGAATGATGTCATCGGGCTGACACAGCGCCTGCATCACGATCTTGTTGGCGGTCGACGTGCCATTGGTGACATAGAACGTGCGATAGGCGCCAAACGCGCGCGCCGCCAGCTCCTGGGCGCGTTTGAGCGAGCCGGTCGGCTGGAGCAGCGAGTCGAGACCGCCGGTGGTGGCCGAGGTCTCGGCGAAGAAGAGACGCTGGCCGTAGAACTGGCCGAAGTCGCCGATCCAATGGGAGTTGGCGATGGTGCGCGCCCGCGACACCGGCAGCGCGTGGAACATGCCCGTCGGCCGTTCGCTATAGCGGCGCAGCGCCTCGAAGAAGGGCGTCTCGAAGCGATCGTGAATGCCGCGCAGCACGCTGACATGCAGGTCGTACACGTCTTCGGCGAGGTAGAAGATGCGGCGAAAATGGCTGCCGCGCAGGCTCTCGATCGGGGCGCTGGTGACGCGGAAGAGATCCAGCTCGGGGCGCAAGGCGTGCAGGATCTGGCCGAGCTTCTCGGTCCGCTCGCCGGGCATCAGGGCGGCGAGCTCGGCGCGATCGACGCCGAGCACGGCGAGCAGCCGGTCGCAAAGCGCGTGCAGCCGGCGGCCCTGGAAGGGGAAGCTGAAGCGCAACACGCAGGCGGCGATATGCGGGTTGAGCAGCGCGGCGAGCACGGCGTCTTCGAATGTGCGCACCACGACGAGCTCGTAGTGGAAGTGATCGGCCGGGTCGCGCAGGCCGTGCAATCGGGCGCGCAGCGCCATCTCATCGTCGTCGTCGATGTCATCGACGACCATCAGCTCGAAATAGGGTGTCTCAAGGGTGCGCGGCAGCTGATCGAGCGCCTCTTCCGCGCGCGGCATGAGGTCGAGCGCGTCGATCGGGTGAATGTCGGAGAAGTCGAGCTGCCGATACGACTCGGTGCTCATCATGCGCAGCACGCGGATGCAGGCGGTGGCCAGCTCGACGGCGCGGCCGGCGGTGTGCAGTTCATGCAGATGGGCCACGAGGCGCCAGCCCGGGAAGGCATGGTAGCGCTCGATGGCGCGCAGGGTCTCGAGCGCCTCGGCACAGGCGGCACGAAGCAGGTCGCGGCGCGGGTCGTCGGCGTCGGCAGAGCGCAGGCGGCGGGCCGCGTCGCGCAGTCGGTTCCAGGTGTCGGATCGCAGGCGCTGGTGGTTGTAGGGCGTGGGCACCAGGGCGGCGGTGCCTTCCACATCGGACAGGTGTGCAAACGAGGCCGATGTCATCGGGGCTCCTTGGCGGTCATGGCTTCGGATGCCATCGCGGCGGGGTCGGGCGGCGATGGGCGTCCGGGCTTTTCGAGCGGGCCGAGGGTGTGCAGATAGGCCCGCAGGGGGGAGTCGGGGTCGTAGACCTCGAAGCGCACCGGCGCGTCGCGGAACGACTTCAGCGGCTGGCCGAGCGTGTGAATGCCCCGCTCGCGGACGCGCCGCACGCGGTCGAGGTCGATCTCAAGGGGCAGCAGCGCTTCATTGGGCCCCGCCTGGTGAATGACATCGCCTTCGGGGCCCACAAAAAGCGAGCGGCCGACCCCGCCGCCAGCGACGCCATTGACGTCGATGACATAACACTGGTTGACCACCGCGGTGGCGCGCGCGATCGAAAGCTCGACCTCGCGATCGGTGGTCGCGGTCAACACCGGGTGCAGGATCACCTCGGCGCCCATGGCGACAAGGGTGCGCGAGTGCTCGGGGAACCAGATGTCATAGCAGATGGAGATGCCGAAGCGGCCGATGCCGGGCACGTCGAACACGACAAACTCGTCGCCGGGGCTGGTACCCGCCGAAAAGGGTTGGAAGGGGAAGATCTTGCGATAGCGCGCGATGACCTGGCCCTTGGGGTTGATCACCGAGCAGGTGTTGTAGACCTTGTCTTCGTGGCGCTCATAGAGCGAGCCGGTGATGAGCCAGATGTCATGCCGCGCCGCCAGCTCGGCGAGGCTGTCTTCGGTCGGGCCCGGCAGCGGCTCGGCGTTTGCGTGCACGGGTCCATGCACCGCCAGCTCGCTGAGCAGCACCATCTGCACCCAGGGGAAGGCGGTCACAAGCTGGTCGACGCGGGTGCGAATGTAGTCGAGGTTCTCGCCCTTGGCGGACAGATGCAATTGCATCCCAGCGATCCCAAAAACGCGGCTCATGCGACCCTTTGCAGCAGCTCTTGCTCGATGATGGAGAGCCCCCGGTCGAGGTCGTCGAGCTCGATGACCAGCGGGCAGAGAATGCGGATGACATTGCCATGCGGACCAGCGCTGAGCAGCAGCACGCCGCGATCGAGGCAGGCTTTGACGACGTCCTTGACCAACGCGCTCGCGGGGCGGGTCGGATCGCCGCCTTCGCACAGCTCCATCGCCATCATGGCGCCCAGGCCGCGCACGTCGGCGATCACCGGGCAGCGCGCCTGCAGGGCGAGGAACCGCTCGCGCACCCGCTCGCCGAGCTTGAGCGCGCGGGCGCAGAGGTCGAGCTCTTCGATGAGGTCGAGGTTGGCGAGCGCCGCGGCGCAGGCGACCGGGTTGCCGCCATAGGTGCCGCCGAGGGTGCCGGGGCGCGCGGCGTCCATGACCTGGGCGCGGCCGACCACCGCGGCGACGGGCAGGCCGCCGCTCATCGCCTTGGCCCAGGTGGAGAGATCGGGCGTCACGCCATAATGCTGGAACGCGCCCAGACGGCCGACGCGGCCGAAGCCGGTCTGCACTTCGTCGAAGATGAGCATCACCCCGTGCGCGTCGCAGAGGCGGCGCAGGCCGGCCAGATAGGTGGCCGGCGCGGGAATGAAGCCACCCTCGCCCAGTACGGGTTCGATGATGATGGCGGCGAGGTCGGTGGGCGCGACCATCGTCGAGAACGCCGACCGCACGCGCGCCAGCTCGCGCGCGACAAAGGCCTCTTCGGTGAGCCCGTCGCCGTGGTGGAAGCGATCGGGGAACGGCAGGCGATAGACCTCGGGCGCAAACGGGCCGCAGCCGAGCTTGTAGCCGACCTTGGCGGTGAGCGTCATGCTCATCAGGGTGCGGCCGTGGAAGGCGTCGCCATAGCACAGCACCGCCGCGCGTCCGGTGGCCTGGCGGGCGATCTTGACCGCGTTCTCGACCGCTTCGGCGCCCGAGTTGACCAGCATCGCCTTGGTGTGCGCGCCGTGCGGCAGCAGCGTCACCAGACGTTCGCACAGCGCAACATAGGGCTCATAGGTGGCGATGTGGATGCACGTATGCAGCAACGCCTGCGCCTGGCGCGTGATCGCCTCGACCATGCGCGGCGGGCAATGGCCGGCGCCGACGACGCCAATGCCGCTGGCCAGATCGATGATGGGGCGACCGTCGAGGTCTTCCAGGCGAGCGCCAAGGCCGCACCGCACCGTCGCGGTCGAGGCGAGGGGCACCCCAGGGCAGACGACGGCCGCACGGCGCGCGAGCAGCGTCCGGGACGGTGAAGGGGATTCATATGACATGCCAGGACGATAGACCATCTTGGCATGCAAAGCAAGGGCCGGCCCGGGAGAGCCATCCAAGGCATGGGATCGATCTGCGATGCCATGGCTTGATCGATTTCGCTACAAACCCCTGATCCACTTACGGAATTTCTTCACGAAAATGTCGGGATGATCGCCGAGCGCGCCCATCATCGCCTTATCGCGGGGCGTGCCATCGAGCATGGCGACCATGAAGCGCATCGTGCGATCGCGGCCATACCGATCCAGCAGGAAGAGCACCGCGGCGCGGCTCTTGAGGTAGCCGAGGTGGTTGGTCAGGCCGCTGGCCGGCAGCCGCAATCCATCGTCGTTGAGCTGCTGCAAGGTCTGCCGTTCGGTGGGGGCGAGGCGCGGGTCGCCGAGGAAGCCTCGCCCGACGTAATCGGCGAAGCCTTCGTTGAGCCACGTCGGCAGGCGGGCGCCCTTGCGGCGGGCGTCGATGACCGCGTGCACCATCTCATGGCTCATCGTGGCCTCGAAGCCGCCGTCGAGTTGCTGGCCGCCGTTGACGTGAATCGACTGCGCTGAGTAGTGGGCACCGGCGCCGCGATGGGCCATCACCGCATAGCGGCGGGCGTAGTCCTCGCGGGTATGCACCTGGACGCGAAGGCGGTTGGCATTGCGCCAGCCCAGTGCTTGCTCGGCGCGGTCGGCGCTGCGGCGCACGATCTCACCCAGGCGCCGCTCGTAGGCGGCGTGATCCTTGTCGAAAGCCAGCGATTTGTCCCATTCGATCTGCACGTCGGCCAAAGTCGCGGCGGGCACCGAACAGAGCAGCACAAACGCGAGGGGTGAGAGGCGGAGCGAACCGAGGAAGGTGGCCGAAGGTGGCATGTTGTCTCCCAGATTGGTGTTCCGTCCCACCCAAGGTGACGGGCGGCGTGCGGCCCGTCAAGCAAGCGCAGCCGGGCTTGATCCGGCGGGCCATCGGTCCCAAGCTCTGCCCGTTGTTTCAAGGAGTCGCCCATGTCGCGCGCCGCCTCTATGCTTCTCATGGCCCTGCTCGCCGCGCCCGCGTGGGCCGGTCCGTCGGTCAACGACCCGCAGGCGCTCGCCGCCTTGCGCGCCGACGCGCCGGAGGGCGATGAGGTGGCGCCGATGTCGCCCGAGCTGCGCACGGCTTTGCAGTCGGTGCGGACGAACCCCGGTGACCTGCCGCGACTCAAGCTGCGCCACGAAGGCAAGCTGTACGACCTGCCCTTGCAGAAGACCGAGGTCGACATTCAGGTCGCGGGCCATGTCGCACAGGTCGAGGTGCGGCAGCGGTATCGCAACCCGTTTGTCGAGCCGATCGAGACCATCTACGTCTTCCCGCTGCCCGAGAACAGCGCGGTGACCGACCTGCGCTTCGAGATCGGCGACCGCATCGTCGAGTCGGCGCTTCAGCCGCGGGCCCAGGCGCGTCAGACGTATGAGGCCGCCAAACGCGCCGGCCACACCGCGGCGCTGCTCGAACAGGAGCGGCCCAATGG
>JAGQJJ010001174.1 GCA_020430675.1 Myxococcales bacterium | reverse complement strand
ACACCCATGCGTTGACAGTCGCGGCCAGCGGTTTGTCGAGCACTCCGCCGGCAGGTGCGCGCTGCTCGCCCAAGGGCAGGATCAGGGTGGACGGGTCGGCCAGCGGCGCGGCCTTGCGCGCCCAGTCATCAACCTCCGCCCGTGGGCCGCGCAGGACCACGATGCGCGGCGGCGCGAGCCATTCGGCCAGGCACAGGTGGAGGCTCGCGAAGCCCATCGGCGCCTGCGCCATGCCGCCATGAAACGCCCGCAGCACGCCGGTGGCGGCGTCCAGATAACGCGTCTCGCCAAGCATGTGGCCCAACTGCTGCAGGCTGCGCGCGGCAATCCCGTTGCCCGACGGGGTGGCATTGTCGTGGCCGCTGCGCGGGCGGTGCACCAGCGCCTCGTGGTCGTGGCTGGTGAAGTAGAAGGCACCGCCCTCGGCATCGCCAAAGCGGGCGATCAAGGCATCGGCCAGCGCGCGCGCGAAAGCCAGGTCGGCGTCGCGCCAACGCGTCTGCAGCGCCTCCACCAGCGCCTCGAGCAAAAAGGCATAGTCGTCGAGATAGCCGTTCAGGCGCGCCTGGCCGCCGCTCAGGCTGGCAAACAAGCGCCCGTCGCGCCACACGGTGTCGCGCAGCGTGTCGATCGCAGCGAGCGCGGCGTCGACCCAGTCCGGCCGGTCGAGCAGCCGCCCGGCGCGCAGCAGGCCCTGAATCATCAAGCCGTTCCAGCTGGTCAGCACCTTGTCGTCGAGGCCGGGGCGCACCCGCTTGGCGCGCGCGTCGAACAGACGCTGGCGGGCGCGCGCCAGCGCGGCATGGGCGGACGCGGCATCCATGCCGAGCCGTGCCGCCAGGGTGTCGACCGGCTCGCGCAGGGTCAGATGCCAGGCCGCGCCCTCGAAGTTGGCCGGCTGCTCCAGCCCCCACGCGGCCAGCGCCAGCGCGGCGTCGGGCGCGCCGACGACGGCCTCGACCTGATCCGGGGTCCACACGTAGAAGCGCCCTTCCTCGCCCTCCGAGTCGGCATCCAGCGCCGACCAGAACGCGCCCTCGGGCGAACGCATTTCGCGCAGCGCCCACGCGGCGGTCTCCTCGGCCACCTGACGAAAACGCGCATCGCCCCACACCACCGCCGCCTCGGCATACAGCGCAAGCAAGGGGCCGTTGTCGTAGAGCATTTTTTCGAAGTGCGGAATCTCCCAGCGCGCATCCACGCTGTAGCGGCAGAAGCCGCCACCGATCTGGTCGTAGAGCCCGCCCGCGGCCATGCACTGCAAGGTGCGGCGGAGCATCTCGCCAGCGCGGGCGTGGCCGTCGCAGCGGTAGCGCTGCATGAGCAGCGCGAGGTCGGGCGGATGGGGAAATTTGGGCGCCTCGCCGAAGCCGCCGTAGCGCGCGTCGAAGCGCTGCGCCAGACCGTCGACCGCGGCACGGATCGGGGCATCGGTGAATTGCGCGGTGTCGCTGCGACCGACCTCGCCGGTGCGCGCCAGCGCATCGATCACCGCCGCGTTCTGTGCCACGATCTCTGCCCGCTGCGTGCGCCAAGCGGCGTCGATGCGCGTGAGCAGG
>JAGQJJ010001173.1 GCA_020430675.1 Myxococcales bacterium | reverse complement strand
TTCTGGCGACGCGCGACTTTTGCCGGCCCGGATGGAGTGTGTTACTTCTTGCCGAAGGTGCGCTCGCGTTGGCGCGCGGGTTGATTAGGGGTTGTATGCTCCGGCTCGTCATCGAGGATGGTGAAGGCACGACTCATATCGTTCCGCTCATCCGGGATGAGATCACCATCGGCCGGCAGGAAGGCAATACCATCCGGCTGACCGAGCGCAACATCTCGCGCCGGCACGCGCGGCTCTTGCGCGCGGGCAACGGCGCGGCGCCGACGGTGATCGTCGAAGACCTCGACAGCTATAATGGCATCCGCCTCAACGGGGAGAAGGTCGCCGGCAAAGGCACGATGGGGCCCGACGATCTGCTCCAGATCGGCGATTACCAGCTGGCCCTCCAGACCGAAGAGGCGCCCATCGCCGCCGGCCGGCGGGCCGCGGCGCCCGACCCGACGCCGCAGGAAGAGGAGCGGCTGCCCGAGGCCGAGCAGGGCCGCCTGGTGGTGGTCTCAAGCAACCTCGCCGGCCAGGAATACCGCCTCGACCAGCGCGAGCTGATCATCGGCCGCACCGAGAGCGACGAGAACGATCTGGTGATCAACCACCGCTCGATCTCGCGCCACCATGCCAAGATCATCTTCCGCGACGGCACCTTCACCATCATCGACCTCGCCTCGTCGAACGGGGTGAAGGTCAACGGTGAAGCCTTTGGCACCGCCACCATGGTCAACGGCGACATCGTCGAGCTCGGCCACGTCAAGCTGCGCTACAGCGCGCCGGGCGACGAGTACGTCTTCGTGCCGGCCGACATCGACGACGTCGAGGTGCAGAGCGGGCCGACCATCGGCCAGATGGTGGTCGTCGCCCTGCTGCTCGTCGGCGTGGCGATCGCCGCCTTCCTCATCGTCGACCGCTCCCGCCCCGACGAGGATCCGGGCGCGGGCGGCCAGCCGGCGCCTTCGCGCGCGGTGGCCGTGCCCAAGGAGAAGGCCGCCGCGCCGGCGGTCGATCTTGACGCGCTGCTCGCCGAGGCCAACCGCCACCTCACTGACGAGCGCTGGGATGACGCGCTGGCGGTCTATGACCGCGTGCTGCAGAGCGACGCCAACCACCCCGACGCGCTGGCCGGCCGTCGCCGGGCGCGCCGCGAGATGGAGAACGAGAAGACCTATCGCGGCCTGCTCTCGGACGTGGCCGCCGGCCAATGGGCCGATGCGCTGCCCAAGCTCGACATGGTCGACCTCGACAGCGCCTACGCCGAGCGTACGCGACGCGAGGCCGATCGCATTCAGCGCGGGTTCGCGCAGGACGAGCTCGACCGCGGCCGGCGCTTGATCGAGCAGAACGATCTCGACGGCGCGCGCAAGGTGCAGCAGGCGCTGGCCGATCGGCCGTTTGCGCTGCACGAGGCGGGCGTGCTCGACCGCGAGATCGCCGACGCGCTGGCCGGCAACCTGTGCCGCTGCACGGGCTACCGCCCGATCCTGGACGCCGGGGAAGCCATGTACGCCCTGCCCGCCCCGGCCGTCACCGATGACGCCACCATCGTGGCGGCGCTGCGGACGCTGCGGGCC
>JAGQJJ010001172.1 GCA_020430675.1 Myxococcales bacterium | reverse complement strand
ACGCCGCGCGCGCCGGCTACGACTTCATGATCCAGGGCATGGGCGGCTTGATGAGCCTCACCGGGCGGCCGGACGAGGCGCCCGGTGGCGGGCCGATGAAAGTCGGCGTGGCGCTCACCGACATCCTGACCGGGCTGTACGCCTCGAACGCCATCCTCGCCGCGCTGGCGCATCGTGACCGCGACGGCTTTCGCGCCGGTGACGGGCAGCACATCGACCTGGCGCTGCTTGACGTGCAGGTGGCGTGTTTGGCCAATCAGGCGATGAACTACCTCGCCACCGGGGAGGCGCCCCGGCGCATGGGCAATGCCCACCCGAACATCGTGCCCTATCAGGATTTTCCGACCGCCGACGGTTACATGATTCTGGCCGTCGGCAACGACGCCCAGTTCGCGCGCCTGTGCGCCGAAGCCGGTGTGCCGGCGCTGGCGAGCGACCCGCGCTTCGCCACCAACGCCGCGCGGGTGGCCCATCGCGCGGTGCTGATCCCGGCGCTCAACGCGCGCACCGTCACACGCAGCACGGCGGCATGGATCGCCGCGCTGGAAGCGATCGGCGTGCCCTGCGGGCCGATCAACTCGGTGGCCGAGGTGTTCGACGATGCACAGGTCAGGGCGCGCGGCATGCGTGTTGATTTGCCGCACCCGCAGGCCGGCACCGTGGCGCAGGTGGCCTGCCCGATCCGGCTGTCTGAAACCCCGGTCAGCTATCGTCACGCGCCGCCGCTACTGGGCGCCGACACCGACGCGGTGCTCGAACGCGTGCTGGCGCTGGACGCCGCGCAGCGCGCCGCCCTGCGCGCCGGTGGGGTGGTGTGACGCGGCGCTGCGGGTGGGCGCTGTGCTAAACTCCAGCGCTGGTTTTGGCGCCGGAGACGGCGGCGCGCAAGGCCACTTTTCACCCAGACCCACTCACTGAGACGCTGCGATCGTGCGCATTCTGATCAGCAATGACGACGGCTATTTTGCCCCCGGACTCGAAGCCCTCGCGCAGGCACTGGGCGAGGTCGGCGAGGTGACCGTGGTCGCCCCCGAGCGCGACCGCTCCGGCGCCAGCAACTCGCTGACGCTCGACCGCCCGCTGTCGCTGCGTCGCGCGCGCAACGGCTTCTACCACGTCAATGGCACGCCGTCCGATTGCGTTCATCTGGCGGTCACCGGCATGCTCGAGCGCCTGCCCGACATGGTCGTCTCCGGCATCAACCTCGGCGCCAACATGGGCGACGACACGATCTACTCGGGCACCGTCGCCGCCGCCACCGAAGGCTATCTGCTCGGCGTGCCGTCGATGGCGCTGTCGCTGGTCGGCAAGAGCCCGGACGATTTCACCGCCGCGGCGCAGGTGGCGATGGAGCTGGCTCAGCGCTTCAAGGCCCGCCCGTTTCGCTGCCCGGTGCTGCTCAACGTCAACATTCCCGAAGGGCCGTACGCCGCGCTCAAAGGCTTCAAGGTCACCCGCCTGGGCCGTCGCCACAAGGCCGAGCCGGTGATCCGCACGCAGTCGCCGCGCGATGAAACGGTGTACTGGATCGGCCCCGCGGGCGCCGCACAGGATGCCGGCGAGG
>JAGQJJ010001171.1 GCA_020430675.1 Myxococcales bacterium | reverse complement strand
CCTCGACGCTGAGCGCGCCGACGTCGCGCACGCCCCGCCAGCCCTCGATCAGCGCGGCGTCGCCGCCCTCGAAGGTCCACGCCGCCGGATCGAACACGTCGAACTCGGCCTGCGCCCGCAGGTCGCCGCCGTTGAAGGTCTGCCCGTCGTTGACCTCGACCGGGTCGTCCCAGCCGGACTTTTCCCCATAATAATTGCGAATATGCGGCACCCAGGCCCGCAGCGGCACCGACGCGCCCTCGGCCACCGTCGCGCGCGCCGCGCGCAGCGTGAGCACCACGCGCTTGGCCTCGTGGCCGCTATAGCCGTTGAGCCGCAGCACGCCTTCGGCCGGCGGCGCGTCGGCCGGCGGGTTGGCCGGGTTGTCCATCGCGTCGTTGCGCACCCACGACTGCCGGTCATCGGCCGGGTGATCGGTCTCGATGACGTAGCTGACCACTTCGAGCGCCGGCGGCACCGCGTAGGCCAACGTGATCGCCGGGTCTTCCGCCGTCTCGCCCGCCGTGCCGCCCTCGCCCTCGTTGCGCACCTCGATCGTCCACGTGAACGTCTCGCCCACCCACGCATCGGCCACGCCGGCGCTGGCCCCGTCGCGCACGAAGTCGGCGCAATCGTCGAAGTCGCAGGCCCGCGGCGGCATGCCGAGCGCGGTCGCCAGGTGCATGTCGGGCCGCTGCACCGGCGGCGGCGGCGGCGGCGGCTCGCCTTCTTCGCATTGCGACGACGGCAGCCCGCGATAGGCGCCCTGGTCGACCCAATAGCTCAGCGGCCCGCCGCAGGCCCCAGCGAACGGATCGTCGGCCGTGCCGCCCACCCGCACCTCGAAGTGCACATGCGGCCCCGTCGAGTAGCCCGAGCTGCCCACCTGGCCGATATGCTGCCCGCAGTTGACCTGCTGCCCCTCGGCGACCGCCACCGAGCCTTGGCGCATATGGCCGTAATAAGTGACTTTTCCGTCGGCGTGCTCGATGGCCACGTAGTTGCCAAAGCCGCCGCCGCCCGCGCAGTCGCCGGTGGTGCAGCGGTCGAACTCACCGTCATGCGAGCGGATGACCCGCCCCGGCGCCGCGGCCACGATGTCGCGCCCGGCGTCCTGGGCCTCGAAGCGCCCGATGATGGCGATGTCAGTGCCGTGATGCCCGGCGTAGGTATGCCCGCCGCAGGTGTAATCGCGGGTATTGCCGTTATCGACGTAGGCGGTCACCACCACGTCGCCGATGGCCGGCTGGCGGAACTCGACCGCGCCGGCGGCGAGCGGCATCAAAGCCAGCGGCAGCAGCCACCGCCTCATCGCGGCACCATCGCGCCGGTCTTCAGGTCGAGGCGGAACACGCCCTCGCCGGCGTCGAACTCAACCTGACCATCAACAAAGCGCGTGCGATCGGGAAAAGCCGGCACCGGCCCATTTGCCGTCAAGCGCCGCCCGTCGAGCACAAAGCCGGCGCGGCCGGTGCCCGCCGACGAGACCCACAACAGGCGGCCATCGGGCAGGAAAAACGGGCGATCGCTCTGGCCATCGCTTGTCACCGCCCGCGGCTTGCCATCGGCGTCGACGCGCCATACAT
>JAGQJJ010001170.1 GCA_020430675.1 Myxococcales bacterium | reverse complement strand
CTCTGGCCGAGCGAACGGCGCAGCGGGATGCCGCAATGGCCGGTGGGCGAGCAGTCGACGACCGCCGGCACCAGACCGAAGGGCAGCTCGACCCGGTCGCCGGTGGGGTTGGTCACGGCGAGGATGCGATCGGTCTCCAGGTCGGGGGCAAGGCCCGAGAGGTCGAAAGCCAGCTCAGCCGTGACCGCGCGCGCGTCTTCGGGGTCATCGCGCCGCAGGTCGATGGCCAGCGGCGGCCGGCCGGCCAGGCTGAACTGCACGTTGTCGGTCAGATCGCGGCCGCGCAGCGTGACCGGCACGGTGTCGAGCGGTTCATCACCGACCGCCACGCCCATCGGCTCAAGCGCGTCGACGAGCGGTCGCGGGGCGATCAACGTCAGGTGGCGCTGCTGCAACGAGCGCCCGGCGCCGTCGACCACCGGATCGGGCGTGCGCAGCCAGACCGGATACTGGCCCGAAGACAGGCGCAGCGCGTCGGGCAGCTCGACGGCGCAGGCCGAAGCACAGGCCGCCAGATCGACATCCGCGCAGTCGTCGGTGGCCTCGCTGCGACAGGGCAGCGAGGTGAACACGCCGATATCGGCCACGGTGTCGGGGGCGATGCCCGCCCCCTGCAACGTGATCGTGCGCGCCACATCAGGCCGCGCCGCCAGCGCGTCGGGCGCGATCGCGTCGAGCACCGGCACCGGCCGGGCGCGATGCGGGCCGAGGAAGACCGGCGTCGGATCGAGGGCCGCTTGGTTCTGGGCCGCGTCGCAGAGCACGCCACAGACACATTGCGGGCCGGGCGTCGGGTCGAGCGCGAGGCGATGGGCGCGGCCGAGCGGCTCGGCGCAGTCGATGTCGTCGGGGCAGACCGCGCGTTCGCAAGCGGCGCCGTTGAGCAGCACCGCTGCGAGCCCCACCTTCTCGGCGTCGTCATCAGCGCCGATCACCTCAACGTCCACATCGAGCGCGCGCACCTCGGCGGCCCCGCCCGCGACCAGCAGCCGCGCGGTGTCGACGGGCGGCATGCGATCCAGCACGACCATGGCCTCGGCCGCCGCCGAGCGATTGCCTGCGGGATCGACCGCCGTTGCGCGGACGCGCTTTGCGCCATCGCCCGCGGTCAACGTGACCCGACGCACCTCGCCGTCGCCCGCCACCGCGGCCACCGCCGCGTCAACAGCGATCTCGACGCGCACCCCGTCCTCGGAGTGCCGAACGCGCACGGCGATGACATCGCAAGACGGCCCCGACCCCTGCTGCACCAGGTCGCCGACCACCTTGCACGCATCGACCGGATCGGGCTCAACCCCCAGCGTCGGCGCGCTCGGCGGCGTGTCATCGACCAGCACGATGGCACCCAGCGCCAGCACCTCGCCGATGTCGAGATGCAGCGCAAAGTCGACCTCATCATGCCCCGGCGCCGCCGCCCGCAACGTGTAGTCGCCGGGCGTGAGCGTGAGCGCAAAAGCCCCCGAGCTCGGATCCACTGGCGTCGGCTGCGTGGTGCCGGCGGCCGAGATCAAGGTGACGCTGGCTTCGCCCGTCACCGGTCCGGCGACGGTGCCGCGCAGCACGGTGCCGCT
>JAGQJJ010001169.1 GCA_020430675.1 Myxococcales bacterium | reverse complement strand
GCCCACGAGGTCGGCCATTATCTTGGCCTGTTCCACACCACCGAGACCAACCAGCGCAGCTTCGACCCGCTGCCCGACACGCAGAACTGCGCGAATGTGCGCAACTTCCCCGAGGGGTGCCCGGACGGCAACAACCTGATGTTCCCGCTTGCCGGCGCCGACAACAGCCAGCTCACCGAGGATCAGGTCTCGGTCGTGCTCGCCAACCCGCTGACCAAGGATTGATGCCGATGCGCGCCCTCTCGTTTGTCCTCGTCTCATTGTTGACCGTCGCCACCGCCTGCGCCGCGCCCGCGGCCCGGCCCGAGACCTCGCTGACCCCGCGGGCTCGGGTCGAAGCCTTGCTGCGCGCCCATCACGGGCTGCCCGAGCGGTCGTTGATCGAAGAGGCCGGCGCGCCCGACGCGGCCAAGATTCTGCGCGGCATCGCCGCCGATCCGCAGGCGTTCATGCCGGTGCGCGGCGCCGCCTTCGAGGCGCTGAAGTGGTGGCCCGACGAGCACACGCTCGCGCTCTACACCACCGCGGTCGGCGCCGATCAGCCGGCGAGCCTGCGCCATCGGGTGCTGCGCTATCTGCCGGTCTATGGTGAAGCGGCGCTGCCCCTGCTGACCATCGCGCTCGGCGATGCCAACCCGCAGATTCGGCTGACCGCGGCCTACGCCGCCTTTGATACGCCCGGCGCCAACGCGGCCAAGCTGCTCAGCGACACCGCCGCCTCCGAGGCCGATCCCGCCACCCGCGACGGCATGCAGCAGCTCATCGCCAAGCGCGCCACCATCCGCTGATCACTGCAACGGTCGGTAGTTGGCGTTGCGCTGAATCGGCGCGGTGACCAGCGACTGGTAGGGCAGGTTGCGGTGCGGCAGATCGGCCGCGCAGGCGATCTCAACCGTCGGGAAGAGGCTCAGGCGCCGGTCCAGATCGGCGCGGCTGCCGGCGATGAACGAGAACGGAATCTCGTAGAAGTGCATCTGGTACAGGTACTTGCGGCAGTGGTTCGACACCGGCTGCTGCTCGCCGCCGTGGTCGATGATCTGCACCGCCTCGCAGGCGTCGGGGTCGTCGCCGGCCAGCGTGAAGGCGTAGAGCCGGCGGTCATAGCTGGGCCAGCCGTTCAGGCTGGGGCAGGTGCAGCCGTTGATCTGCGTGCAGCTCGCGTCGTTGCTGGCCCGGTCGACCCGGCGCTGCACGTAGAACTCGCCGGGCAGGCCCTCGAAGAAGACGAAGCAGCCGCCATCGACAAAGTAGCCGCCGCCGTTGTCGAAGCGGGCCCAGGCGTACACATTGGCCGGCGGCGCGTTGTCGTCGCAGCGCCAGTCGGGCACCTGCACCGCGGGGCGTGACTCGGGGCAGGGCGCGTCGCGGCCGTCGCAGTCGTCGTCGACCCAGTCGCCGCAGATCTCGGCCGACATCGGCCGCGCCCACGGGTCGCGGGGCGCGCAGTCGCCGCTGCGGCGCGCGAAGCCCTCGGGCGTCTCGTCGGGCGCGAGGCACTGCAACCCGGCGCCGGCGTCCACGCCGTAACCGTCGCCGTCCTCGTCGATATAGACCTGCACGTCCATGCACAT
>JAGQJJ010001168.1 GCA_020430675.1 Myxococcales bacterium | reverse complement strand
CCTCGCCCCGCTCGCGACCGGCACTTTCCCCGGGTGCTGCTAGGCGCCGCTTGGCAAGCGCCTCGCGGTCTGCTACGCCGTCAACAGTCGCCCGACGCAGAGGTGTCCGATGTCACGCCGCCGAGAAGCCTTGCTCTACCACTCCCAGGGTCGCCCCGGGAAGCTGGCCATCCGGCCGACCAAGCCGCTGCAGACGCAGCGCGACCTGACGCTGGCCTATAGCCCCGGCGTCGCCGAGCCCTGCCTCGAGATCGCCCGCGACCCCGACAAGGTCTTCGACTACACCGCGCGCGGCAACCTGGTGGCCGTGGTCTCGAACGGCACCGCCGTGCTCGGCCTGGGCGATATCGGCCCCGCCGCCGGCAAGCCGGTCATGGAGGGCAAGGCCGTCCTCTTCAAGCGCTTCGCCGACATCGACGTCTTCGACATCGAGATCGACGCCCGCGACCCCGACCACGTCTGCCAGGTGGTCGCCGCGCTCGAACCGACCTTCGGCGGCATCAACCTCGAAGACATCAAGGCGCCCGAGTGCTTCTACATCGAAGAGAAGCTGCGCGAGCGCATGCAGATCCCGGTGTTCCACGACGACCAGCACGGCACCGCGATCATCGCCGCCGCCGCGTTTGTCAACGCGCTTGAGATCATCGGCAAGAAGGTCGACGAGGTGCGCTGCGTGTTCAGCGGCGCCGGCGCCGCGGCGCTCGCCTGCGCCGCGCTCTTCCGCTCGCTGGGCGTCACCGCCGAGAACCTCGTGCTCTGCGACACCCGGGGCGTGGTCTACACCGGCCGCAAAGAGGGCATGAACCCCTACAAGGCCCGCTTTGCCCTCGACACCGAGCTGCGCACGCTCGGCGAGGCCATGGTCGGCGCCGACGTCTTCGTCGGGGTCAGCGTCAAAGGCGTGGTCACCGCCGACATGCTGCGCGCGATGGCGCCGAACCCGATCGTGATGGCCATGGCCAACCCCGACCCCGAGATCAGCTACCCCGAGGCCAAAGCCGCGCGCGACGACGTGATCATGGCCACCGGGCGCAGCGATTATCCCAATCAGGTCAACAACGTGCTGGGCTTCCCCTTCATCTTCCGGGGCGCGCTCGACGTGCGGGCCACCGGCATCAATGAAGCGATGAAGCTCGCCGCGGTGCACGCGCTCGCCGCGCTGACCAAAGAAGAAGTGCCCGACGACGTGCGCCGCGCCTATGGCGACCAGCAGCTCCGCTTCGGGCCCGAGTACATCATCCCCAAGCCCTTCGACTGGCGCGCCCTGCTGCGCGTCGCGCCCGCCGTCGCCCGCGCCGCGATGGAGAGCGGCGTCGCCCGCAAGCCGATCACCGATTGGGACGCCTACCGCGACCGCCTCGAACGCATCCTCGGCCGCGAGCGCGAGGTGATGCGCAAGATCATCATCAAGGCCGCCCGCGACCCCAAGCGCCTCGTCTTTGCCGAGGGCGAGCACCCGAAGATCATCCGCGCCGCCCAGCTCTGCGTCGATGAAGGCATCGCGGTGCCCATCCTCATCGGCGACGTCGACGAGATCCGCGAGATCGCCCACGCCCACGAGATCTCGCTCGACGGCGTGCA
>JAGQJJ010001167.1 GCA_020430675.1 Myxococcales bacterium | reverse complement strand
TTCATTCGCTCGACACGCGATCGACCCTCGTGGTCAAAACCTGCGCGTTTGCCCAACCGCCGATCGGCTTTGCGGGTCAACCGGCGGTCATTCGCCCAACCGCCGATCGAGTCCGGGGGTCAAAGCTCGGTCGTTCGCCGCGGTGCGGGGTGGGTCCAAGGGCATTGCCGGGTCGCGGGGTGCGCGGGTCGCGGTGTGCGAGACGCGGTGTGCGAGACGTGGTGTGCGAGACGCGGTGTGCAAGACGCGGTCTGCGAGACGCGCACGCGGTCGGTGAGCAAGGGGGTGGTCCAGGCGGGGCAGTCGCCGTCGGTCCAGAGTGAGCGCAGCCCCTCGCGCACGATCTCGTGGTCGTCGGCCAGGAAGACGCGGAGCACGGCACCCACTCCAGCGAGCGTTTCGGCGATGGTACGCGGGCCGGTGGCGGCGGTCATCGGCTCATCGAGCTGGCCGCAAGGTATCGAGGTAGCGGGCGAAGTCTTCTTGAAAATCGCCGGGTTGCCAGCCGAGGCGCCGGCGGGCCTTGTCGGCGCGGCAGGTGTAGGTGCTGCCGTCGAGGATGCGGATGGCCTCGGCCGAGAGCGGCAGGGCGGCGCCGGTGAGGCGGGCGATCGGGTCGAGGGCGCGGGCGAGGGGCGCGAGCAGGCGGACGGGCACGCGGGGCGGCGGTTTGCGGCCGACGTGGCGGCAGGCGGCGTCGATCAGCTCGGGCATCGAGACGTTGGCGCCGGTGAGGATCCAGCTCTCACCGAGCGGGCTGTGGTCGAGGGCGCGCAGCAGGCCGTCGACGACGCGGGGCAGGGCGCACAGGTTGAAGCGGCTGCGCGTGTCGGGCGCAAAAGGCAGGCGGCCGGCCATGGCGTCGCGCAGGGTGACCGCCAGCNCGCTGCGGTCGCCGGGGCCGAAGACGCCGCCGGGCGCGACGATGAGGATCGGCAGCCCGAACGCCATGCGCGCGGCGACCAGGCCGTGCGCGATGTGCTTCGTCTGCTCGTAGAAGCTGCGAAAGACGCCATCGTGCCGCGATGACTCGTCGCCCTCGCCGCCGCCTGTGTCGCCGTAGGCCGCCGTCGAGCTGACGTGCACGATGCGGCCGACGCCGGCGCGCAGGGCGGCGTCGAGGACGGCGCGGGTGCCGACGACGTTGGTGGCGAACATCGCGGCGCGGTCGACGGGGCCCAGGCGGTAATCGGCGGCCAGGTGCACAACCGCGTCGTGGCCGGGCAGGGCCGCGGCATAGGTGTCGGGCGCGGTCAGCTCGCCGACCACCGCGCGCACATTGGCGGGCAGACGGCCGCGGGCGGCGGGGCGCACGAGCGCGGTGACCTGATCGCCCCGGGCGCGCAGCGCCTCGACGACGGCGCGGCCGATGAAGCCGGTGCCGCCGGTCACGAAGACGCGGGACGGGCCGGCGGCGACGGCGACCTCTTCGCTGAGGAAGTCGACCAGCGCGGGCAATTCGAAGAAGCCGTCATGCGGTTCGAGCGGCGAGCGGGCGTGCATCTCGCCGATGGGACAGACGCGGGTGAAGCCCCGGTCGGCGAGCGCGTGGGTCTGCGCGGGCGGCAGGCCGAAGACCCCG
>JAGQJJ010001166.1 GCA_020430675.1 Myxococcales bacterium | reverse complement strand
CCCGCCCGAGACGTTGGTCGCGCACCTCGCCGGCGCGCCCGCTGGCGACCGCGACGCCGCGATCGGCGAGCTGTTGACGCACGGCGAAGCGGGCATCGCCGCGCTGATCGCCACCTTCCCCGGGCCGCTGACGGTCGACCGCTACGACCACGAGCAGGAGTCGGTGCCCGTCGAGCAACACGGCCCGGTGCTGCGCGCCATGATCCGCTTCGGCGCGGCCGCGGCGCCGGGGCTCGAAGGTCTGTGCGACCACGTCTCGCCCGACGTGCGCTACTACGCGGTGCTCTGCTTCGCCGCCATCCGCCATCCCGACTCGCTGCCGGTGCTCGGCGCGCGCCTGGTCGACAAGGACACCACCGTTCGCGAGGTCGCGGCGCGCGTCATCGACAGCTACCGCGACGACGCCGGCTTCGACGTCGTGGTGCGCCGGGCGCGCTCGATGCTCGAAAAGGGCCGCCTGAGCGAAAAGCGGCTCGCCGCCGAGGCGCTGGGCCTGCTGCACGCGGCCGACGCCGCGCCCGATTTGATCGCCGGGCTCAACGCGCCCGAGCCGCCGGTCGCCGAAGCGGCCCACCGCGCGCTGATCGAGATCGCCCGGCAGGACTTCGGCACCAACGTCTGGCGCTGGCGGACATGGTTCGAGCGCAACCTGACCCGCCCGCGCGTCGAATGGCTGCTCGACGGCCTGCTCAGCGACAAGCGCCCCATCCGCGTCGGCGCCTTCCGCGAGCTGCGGCGCCTGACGCACCTGAACTACGGCTATACCCCCGACGCCCCGCCGCCGGCCCGCCGCGCTGCCACCGAGAAGTGGATGGCCTGGTGGCACCAGTCGGGGCGGGCGAAGTTCGGCCATTACCGCTGAGCTTGCCGAGCAGAACCCGAGACTTCACCGCGACGAGGTCCGACCATGACCGACAAGGCGATCCTGACGTGCGCGCTGACCGGCGTGCTGACCGATCCCGCCCAGCACCCGGTGCCGGTGACGGTGGAAGAGATGGCCGCTGAGGCCCGCCGCGCCTTTGAGGCCGGCGCGGCGATCATGCATGTGCACTTCCGGGACCAACGCCCCGGCATGGGCCGGCTGCCGACCTGGGATGCGGGGGTCGCCAAGGCCATCGCCGATGCCATCCGCGCGGCCTGCCCGGGCGTCATCTTCAATATGTCGACCGGCGTCATCGGCCCCGACCTCAGCGGCCCGCTCGCGTGCCTCGAATCGGTGCGCCCCGAGATGGCCGCGCTCAACGCCGGCTCGCTCAACTACCTGAAGCTGCGCCGCGGCGGGCAATGGGCCTGGCCGCCGATGCTCTTCGACAACCCGGTGCCCAAGATCGAGAAGTTCATCACCGCGATGAACGCGCTGGGCGTGCTGCCCGAGTGCGAGTGCTTCGACACCGGCATCGTGCGCAGCGTGGCCATGTTCGCTGAGAAGGGCATGCTGCCCGAGCCGCCGCACGTCTCGCTGGTGATGGGCGTGGCCAGCGGCATGCCGGCGAAGGCGAGCTGGCTGCCGCTGCTCATCGAAGAGCTGCCGCCGCGCGCCGAGTGGCAGGCGATTGTCATCGGCCGCGACGAGGTGTGGTCAG
>JAGQJJ010001165.1 GCA_020430675.1 Myxococcales bacterium | reverse complement strand
CGTGCGTGCGCGAAGGCCAGCGCCTCGGCCAGCGGCTGCGCCAGCGCGAGCAGCTCACGCTGGTCGAGCGCGCCGTCGCGCAGGCGCTCGCGCAGCGAGCGTCCACGCACGTACTCGAACGCGATGAAGTGCCGTCCGTCGGCCTCGCCCACCTCGTGCAGGGTGGTGATGTGGGGATGGTTGAGCCCGGCCGCCGCGCGTGCCTCGCGCAGGAAGCCCGACCGTCCGCCGCCGGCGCGGCTGACCGCCCCCGGCAGGATCTTCAGCGCCACCTCGCGGTCGAGGATCGGATCGTGCGCCAGGTGCACCTCGCCCATGCCGCCCGCGCCGAGCAGGCGCAGATCACGATAACGCGGCGGCAGCTCGGGCGCGGCGACCTCGGCTTGAGGCGCGTCAAACGCCAACGTGGCCTCGTCGGCGGCCAGCATCGCGATGAGCTGCCTGGCCAGCGCGGCGTCTTCGTCTTGCAGGCGTTCAAGCCGCGCCGCGCGCACGGCAGCGGGCGCCTCGCACAAGGCATCAAAGAGCGCCATGAGCTGTGCGTGCCGGGCCTGCGCATCGGGGCGGGAAGCCATCGTCCGCATCATCGCTGACCGGCCGCGCCGCGTCGAGCCATGTCAGCCACGTCAGCCGGACAGCGCCTCAGCGGCAAGGTGCACCTGCAGCCAGGCGCGCGCGGCCCGCCAGTCGCGCTCGACGGTGGCCGTTGACTGACCCATCGCCTCGGCGATCTCGGCCGTTGACATGCCGCCAAAGAACCGCAGCTCGACCACCCGCGCGCGGCGGGGATCCAGCTCAGCCAGCCGGGTGAGCGCTTCATCGACGGCGAGCACGTCGACCAGCCCCTCGCCCGCGTCACCTGGCGTGCTCGCCAAGGTCACCTGCACCCGCCCGCCGCCGCGTTTGGCCGCCTGCCGCGCCCGCGCCCGGTCGATGATCACCTGCCGCATGGCCCGCGCCGCCAGCGCCAGAAAATGCCCGCGCTCAATGCCGGCGCGCCCGGCGCCGATCTTGGCCCACGCTTCATGCACCAACGCCGTCGGCTGCAAGGTCACCGCCTGCCGCCCGCGCATTCGCGCCGCGGCGATGCGGCGCAGCGCCTGATAGGTCTCGGGTCCGAGCGGGGCGTCGTCGGTCATCGACCGACCCTATCACGCTTCAAGCAAAGGCTCGCAGCCGCGCGTCCTCAACTTCGGCCACCTCCACCTGCGTATAGGGCCGCGCCGTCTCAACCGACTCCAACCCCAGCACCTCGGCCAGCGCGACCAGATCGTGATGCCGCGCCCAGAACGCGATGCCAAACGTCTGCCGCAGCACCTGCGGCGTGGCTTCGACCCGGGCGAAGCGCGCGTGTTTGCGCAGCGCCCGCTGCACACCGTTTGCGCTCAAGCGGCCGCGCTCGCCGACAAAGAGCGGCCAGCGCGCCGGCGGCCCGTTGCAACCAAACGGCATCGGCGAGAGCGGCACCGCGCGCAACGCGGGCAACGATGCCGGATCCGGCGGCTCGACGCGCTCGGCCGGCGGCCAGCCACCGCTCGCCGGCAGCACGATCTCGCCGTGATCGGGCAGCGCCAGCAGACCGCG
>JAGQJJ010000115.1 GCA_020430675.1 Myxococcales bacterium | reverse complement strand
CCCGCGGCCGCCAGATCGGCCAGGGTGACCATCGGCAGCGGCCCCGGCTCGCCCAAGGTCAGCAGCTTCACGAAGCGGTAATCGGCCTCGACGTAATCGACCATCACCCGCACCAGAAAGCGGTCGTACAGCGCCTGCAGCTCGTCGTCCTCATCGGGCAGCTCGTTGCTGGCCCCGATCAGCGTGATCAGCGGCACCGGCTCGGCGCGGGCATCATTATGGAACCGGCGCTCGTTGAGCACGGTCAGAAGCGCGTTGAGGATGGCGGAGCTGGCCTTGAACACCTCGTCGAGAAAGACGATCTGCGCCGTGGGCAGCTTGCCGGCCGTCAGCCGGACGTACCGATCCTCCTCCAACCCCTTCAAGCTGATCGGCCCGAACAGCTCCTCGGGCGTCGTGAAGCGCGTCAGCAGCCATTGGAAGCCGGTCGCGCCTTCGAGCGCCTCGCAGAGCGCCGTCGCCAGCTGCGACTTGGCGGTGCCCGGCGGGCCGATGATGAGCAGGTGCTGCCCGCAGACCAGCGCGCACAACGCGGCGTCGATCAGCGCGTCGCGCTCGACAAAACGGGCGCGCAGTGCGTCGCCAAGGGCGGCGAAGCGGGCGCGCAGCGGGTCGGTCGGGCTCAAGGCTCCCCTCCGAGGGTCGGTCCCGGGTATGCTGGGCCCGAAACCCTTCCCGATTCAACCGCTCACCCGCATCGGGGTGCGCTTCCGAGGTCGAAGATGGCGGTGATCATCGCGATTCTGGGCTTCACGACGCTGATCGTGGTGCACGAGCTGGGGCATTTCCTCGCCGCCAAAGCCACGGGCATGCGCGTGCGTAAGTTCTCGATCGGCTTCGGACCGCCCATCCTCAAGATCGAAGGCAAAGAGACGGTCTTCCAGATCGCCGCCATCCCGTTTGGCGGCTACGTGCAGATCGACGGCATGGGCGGCGGCGGCGAGGGCGACGAGATGCAGGCCGTGGGCGCTCGCGGTGCCTCGGCGCCCGATTTCCACGCCCGCCCGGTCTGGCAGCGCGCCCTGGTCGCCATCGCCGGCCCGGCGTTCAACTTCGTCTTTGCCGCCGCGCTCTTCGCCGGCCTGTTCGGCACCTTCAGCGCGGTCATCCGCAGCTTCGAGCAGCGCACCACGCTGGTGGTCGAAGACGTCGAAGCCGATGGCGCCGCCGCCGAGGCCGGCCTGAAAGCCGGCGACGTGGTGCTTGCCGTCGACGGCGCCGCGGTCGAGGGCCTCACCGACCTGCGCCGCGCCGTCGGCCGCAGCAAAGGCGCCGCGCTGCAGATTCAGATCGCCCGCGGCCCGGCCGGCGCCGAGCTGCCCATGGCCGACCACCTCGACCCCGACGGCGGCGCCGTGCGCCGGCTGCCCGCCCCGCCCGAGACGTGGCCACGCCTCACCCTGACCATGACCCCGCACGAAGACGCCCGCGGCTACAAGCTGGGCGCCGCATTTGCGCCCGGCCGCTACGGCGCCGAGGGCCCGCTGCACGCCATCGCGCTCGGCGCCCGCGAGACGTGGACCGTCACCGTCGCCACCTTCAACGCGCTCCGCCGCTGGGTGCAGGGCGCCGACGACGTTCAGCTTGGCAGCGTGGTGCGCATCACCAAGATGGGCGCCGACACCGTGCGGCGCGGCTCAGCCTGGTTCCTCACCCTCATGGCCATCCTCAGCGTCAACCTCGGGCTGCTCAACCTGCTGCCGTTCCCCGGCCTCGACGGCGGCCGGCTGATGTTCATCGGCATCGAGGCCGTCGCCCGCCGCCCCGTGCCCCGCAAGCTCGAGTGGCTCATCCACGGGGTCGGCGTGCTGGTTCTTCTGGCGGTGATCGCGGTCGTGGCGGTGAAGGACGTAAGCGATATTTTCTTTTGAGATCGACGTGTCGGTCTCTTCATCGACCAGCAAGAGCCCCTGCGCGGCGATGCGCTCCAGCTTCTGATCGACCAGCTCGGCCAGCCACTCGGGGTTGGTCACCCTCTCGCCCTCGCGCTCGACGTTGAAGACCCCGTGGACCACGTCATCGACGATCGCGTCGTAGAGCGCCTGCCGCGAGCGCCCGTCGAGCCGGCGGATGATGGCCCGATCGAGCGGGTCGAGCGAGATGGTCTGGTGGCGCAGGTTGGTCGTCTGCTCCGAATGCGCCGCCTCGTGCCGCGAGAAGCGCGCCGCCTTCGGTCGCGAGCTGATCTGCGGCGTCCACAGCGGCTTCCAGGTCCCCAGGAGCACCCCGCCGGTGGCAAACAGCTCCAGCAGCGTGCCGCCGAGCTCCTCGCGATCGATGCGCGTCGGCGGCCGGCCCAGCGTCGCCGCGGCGCGCACGCACAGCTCCTCGAAGCGCAGCCCTTGCGGATAGCCCGACAGCGTCTGCAACGCCGCGCCGATGAGCGGATCCTGCGTGTCGATCACCATGCCATCACTGCTGCGGAACACGCCGTCGCCCGAAGGCTTCAGCCGGCTGGTCACCACCCGCCCCGCCAGCCGGTCGGCGGTCAGCTTGCGATTGAGCCGCACCTCGTGATGGCAGAGCAGGCTGCGCCGGAAGAACCGCACCGTCAGGTAATCGAGGTACTGCTCGCTCTCGACCAGCGTGCGCGCAAATCCCTCGATGCGCGCCGCCACCTCGGGCCCGTACCGCGCCGGCGACATGCTCGAAAACTCGGCGTCGGCCACGTATTGCAGCCCGTTCTGCGCGGCCTTGGTGACGAAGTCCTTGAAATAACAGGGGGTATTGACTTCGACCAGGTGCTCGTACAGCACGTAGGCGTCCGAGAGCCGGCCGATGACGCCCAGCTCGGCCTTCAGCCAGGCGGCGGCGTGGCTGCGCTCGGCGGGCGTGAAGCGGTGGATGAACTCAGCCAGCTCGCGCGCCTGCGCCACGCGCTCGACCGGATCGGTCGCCGTCGCGTGGCGGCGCAGCACGTCGCGGATGAGCCCGCGCACATGCCAGCCGGGCAGGGTGTTATAGCTGACGTAGGCGATGCCTTGCGGCGCCAGGTGCACGCGGCAGATGGCCAGGATGCGATCCTGCACCGCCGGCGGCACCCACGAGTAGACCCCATGGCACAGGATGTAATCGAAGCGCCCCATCTGCGGGGTCAGCGCCAGGATGTCCATCGCGTGCAGGTGTACGTTGCCAAGCCCCAGCGCGCGCACCTCGGCCTGCCCGACCGCGATCTGGGCCACCGACAGATCGACGCCGACAAACTCGCTCTCGGGGAACAGCTCGCCGAGCGGGATCAGGTTGCCGCCGAGCCCGCAGCCCAGCTCCAGCACCCGACACTTGTCGATCGGCGCCGGCTGCATGCCAAACAGGCTGCCCAGCGTGTAGAGCAGGTCGGGATGCGTGTCGGCGAAGGCGTGTTTGTCGTAGAGGAAGTCTTCGTAATCGGCCATCGAGGGCGCCCCCCCAAAGGTGTTGCGAGGCGAAGCCGCAGAGTAACACCGCCGGGGCGACCGCGTACTTTCCGGTGCATCATTCGAGAAGGAGGTTCCGATGTACGCGCGTTGCGCTCTGGTCCTTGTCTGCCTGCTCGCCGGCTGCTCCGCGCAGTCGGCGCCCCCGGTCGAAAATCACGCGGGCCACCTGCACGGCCCCCCTGTCGGAGAGAAGCTGATGTTGAGCGAAGCCGAATGGAAGCAGCGCCTGACCCCCGAGCAGTTCCGCATTCTGCGCGAGAAGGGCACCGAGCGGGCCTTCACCGGGGCCCTGCTGCACAACAAGGGCGACGGCACCTACGCCTGCGCCGGGTGCGGGGCGCCGCTGTTCGACAGCCACACCAAGTTTGACTCGGGCAGCGGCTGGCCCAGCTTCTTCAAGGCGCTTGAAGGCCGGGTGAACACGCACACCGACACCACCCATGGCATGGTGCGCACCGAGATCACCTGCGCCCGCTGTGGCGGCCACCTCGGCCACGTCTTCGACGACGGCCCGCGCCCGACGGGCATGCGCTACTGCGTCAACTCCCTCTCGCTGGAGTTCAACGCCGCTGAGGCCGAGGCCAACGCCAAGAAATAGCCCTTCTGACAGGACCCGACCGGCGCCCACCCGGCCGGGTCACCCCCTACCAATTGCGATCGCGGTGCCGGGTCTTCGCCCGAGAATTGCGGGTGATCTGCTTCCAGCGCTGCGACTCGGCCCGCGCCAACCGCTCATCCTGCTGGCGCGCCGCGTAGGCCGCCTCGCGGGCCAGCTTCTTGCGATGGGCCAGCCGCGTCTCATCCAGCGCGCCCGCTTCGATCGCCGCCCGCACCGCGCAGCCCGGTTCGCGACCATGCTGACAATCGCGGAACCGACATTGCTCGGCCAGCGCGGCGATGTCGCCAAATGACGTGTCCGTATCGGCCGTCCACAGCCCCAGCTCGCGCATGCCCGGCGTGTCGATCAAGAGGCCGCCGTCATCGGGCAGGCGCAGCAGCTCGCGGTGGGTGGTGGTATGGCGCCCGCGGTCGTCATCGGCCCGCACCGCCTGCGTCGTCTGGCGCGCTTCGCCGAGCAGCGCGTTGATCAGCGTCGACTTGCCCACGCCCGACGAGCCGACCAGCGCCCCGGTGCGCCCCGGGCCCAGATGCGCCCGCACCGCGTCGAGGCCCACGTCGTGCAGCGCGCTGCACAAGAGCACCGGCGCGCTGACCGACAGCGAGGCCACCGCCGCCTGCGCCGCCGGGTGCAGGTCGAGCTTGTTGAGCACCACCACCGGCGCAGCGCCCGAGGCATGCAGCGCCGCGAGGTAGCGCTCGATGCGGCGCGGGTTGAAGTCGCCCCCCAGGCCGCAGACCAGGAAAGCGACGTCCACATTGGCCGCCACCACCTGCGCCTCGGCGGCGACGCTGCCCGCGGCGTGGCGGATGAAAGCGCTGCGCCGGGGCAGCACCGCTTCGACCGCCGCCGCCTCGCCCTCGACGTGCAGCGCCACAAAGTCGCCCACCGCCGGCAGCGCGGTGTTTTCGGTGTGATGATGAAGGGATCCGCGCACCGTCGCCGACAACGGCGGCCCGGCGCCCTGCACGATGACCCGCCCTCGGTGCACGGCGACCACGCGCCCAGGCGTAAGCCCCGGCCGGCCGAGGTTCTTGAAATGGTCAGCAAAAGACGGGGACCAGCCCCAAGGGATCAGCGCGTCGGCGCTCTGCAGCCCCGCGGGGCCGCTCGATGAAAAAGACAATTTGGGTGCTCCCGAGCAGAGGGAATCAAAAACGACTGAAAATCAGGAGTTTCTGGCCCGGGATGTCTTGTGCGGTCGCGCGCTTCAGGCGCGGGCGACGCTTTGGGCACACCCCAGGCGGCAGCGATGGGCGATGTGCAGCACTTTCATCGAAGCCTCCTTTCGGCCGGGGTGAACGCAGAACTCCACTCTAGCACCCCCCTCCTTTATGATGGAACCCCTCTCCTGCGGAGCGAGCGTGCGCGACGGCTACCTTTTGACCCTGTTTCTGCCCGACCGAAACCGGCCGGGCTCGCTGCGCAGCGCGCTGGCCAAGCACCCCGTGCAGGCGGTTGAAGGCAGCGCCGAGCCCTCGGTGCGCGATCGCTACGCCGACCGGCGCGGCCTGCTGCTCACCGTGGTGGATTGGAGCCCGGCGAAGATCGAGCACCCGAGCCGCGGCGCCGAGCGCGTCACGCTGCCGGAGGCGGTGCACGATCTGCTCGATGAGATCGCCGCCATCACCGCGCCCGGCGGCTTCGAATTGGCCGTGGTCACGCCCGACGCGCCGCTGCGTCACCGGGCGCAGGTGCCCTTCGAACGCCTGCGCGGCTCGCTCGCGCTTGGCTGCCAGTACGAGGTGCAGCCATGAAGCGTCTGCTGCGCGGGGCCACGCTGCACACCGCCGACGACCCGGCGGTGATCGCCAAGGGCGACCTGCTGATCGAAGGTGAACACATCCTCGCCCTCGGCCAAGGCGGCTCGATCCCAGCGGGCGACGCCGAGGTCATCGATCTGGCCGGTCGCCACCTCTGCCCCGGCTTCATCGACGCCCATGTGCACGTCGGCGTCTTCCCCGAGGGCTTCCCGCACGAGGCGAAGGATCTCAACGAGATGACCCGTCCGGTCACCCCCGAGATGCGGGCGATCGACGCGGTTTGGCCGGGCGACGTGGCGTTTTTCAAGGCCCGCGCCGCTGGGGTGACCACGGTCTGCGTGCTGCCCGGCTCGGCCAACGTGATCGGCGGCACCGGCGTCGTGTTGCGCACCGTGGGCATCGACGTCGAAGAGATGGCGCGCCGCGACCCGGCCTGCCTCAAGGTGGCGTTCGGCTACAACGTCAAACACAGCCACGGCCTCAAATCGGGCCGCTCGCCGCTGACGCGCATGGGCATCGCCGCGCTGTTCCGCGAGGCCTTCGACGCGGCGCTGCTCTACGAACAGAAGCGCGCGGTCGACGAGCACGCGCCCCGGCACGCCGGCCACGAGGCGTTGCTGCTGGCCTTGCGTCGCGAGATCCCGGTCCGCGCCCACTGCTCGCGCAGCGATGACATCCTCACCGCGCTGCGCCTCGCCCGCGAGTACGGCCTGCGCCTCGTGCTCGAACACGGCTACGAGGCGACCTTCGTGCTCGAAAAGCTGCGCGCAAATGACGTGGCCGTGGTCTTTGGTCCCGCGTTCCGCAACTGCGGCAATACCGAAGAGCTGCACTTCGACTTCGCCGCCACCAAACAGCTCGATGACGCCGGACTCTGCGTGGCCCACATGACCGACCACCCGATCGTGCCCGTTGGCTACCTGCCGCTGCAGGCTGGCCTCGCCGTGCGCGCCGGCATGTCGCCCGCCCGCGCCCTGCGCACGATCACCGCCAACCCGGCGCGGATCCTCGGCGTCGAAGACCGCCTCGGCCGCCTCGCGCCCGGCTTCGAGGCCGATCTGGTGGTGCTCGACGGCCCGCCGCTCGAAATTCAAAGCCGCGTTCTCTCGACGTGGATTGGCGGCCGAGCAGTGTATGCTGACGGGGAACCGACGCCCGTGCCGGGGAGCGCACCCACCGCATGACCGCCGAGATTCCGAAGCCGCGCGTCGGCCACGATCCGCCTTGGAAGGCGCTCATCGGCGTCTTCCTCAGCGGCCTCGGCGTCTTCCTCAGCTTCGGCACGCTGCTGCCATTGTTTCCGCGCTGGACGGCCCAGTTCACCGACTCGATGACCCAGGTCGGCGTCGCCACCACGCTCGCCGCGGGCGTGGGCCTGGTCGCCGCCCGCCCGATCGCCGCCCGCTTGATGGAGGGCAAGGCGCGCATGCCCACCCTGATGGTCGGCGCGCTGGCCACCGGCATCTCATCGGCCGTCTACCCGTTCATCGGCACGCTGACGCTGATCATGGTCGTGCGCGTGGTGCAGGGCCTGGGCTTCGGGCTGGTCACCACCGCCGCGGTCAGCGCCATCACCGACATGACCCCGCCCCACCGCCGCGGCGAGGTGATGGGGTATTTCGGCGCTTCCAACGCGCTCGCGCTGCTGCTCGGCCCGCTGCTCGGCGGCACGGTGCACAAGTTCTGGGGTTTTGACGTGGCCTTCTGGGTCTCGGCGGCGCTGGTCGTGCCCTCGTTGATCCTGGCCCGACGGGTCAAGGAGCCGCCGGCCGTGCCGCTGCCGCCGGGTTCGTTCCGCCTGCTCGACGCGCTCAAGCTGCCCTCGCTGCGCGTCATCGCTGGTGGCCATTTCCTCGGGGTGATGCTGCACGGCGCGCTGCTCGTCTTTGTGCCGCTGCTCATCGCCAGCCGCCAGGGGTGGATGAGCGTCGAGGCGTTTTTTGCCATCGAAGCGGCCGCGGTCATCGCGTTTCGGGTGATCTTCGGGCGCAAGTTTGATGCCTACGATCCGATGATCTTCGTGCGCGGCGGCCTGGTCGGGCTGGTGATCTCGGCGCTGCTGCTCGGCCTGGGCGAGAGCGACTGGCTGGTGCTGCTCGCCGCGATCGCCTACGGCCTCGGCTTTGGCAGCTACGTGCCCACCATCAACGCGATCGTCGGCAACGTCGTGCCGCCCACGCACCGGGCGCGCGGTTTTGCCGTCTTCATGCTGGCCTTCGATCTGGCGATCGCCGGCGGCGGGGTCATCTTCGGCCCGATCGCCGACAAGTCCGGCCCCTCGGCGGCGCTGCTGCTCGCCGCCTCGGCGCCGGCGCTGGCCTTGCTGGTCTTCTTGATCGGCGGCAACGCCATGCGGCCCGCGCCCGCCCGCAGAGCGCGCCGCGCCGCCTCCTGACGAATTTTTCTCGGCTTCGCCAAAAAACGCGCGCGAAGGGGAAGAAAGGCGAAAGCGCCCGAGGTTTCCCTTCCCGAGACGACGGCACGCACTCTCCCCCAGCGAACATCCCCTCCCGTGTCGTCATCTCGTGGAGCGTCCACTCCTCCCGCAGCCGACGTTGGCAGCGGCGGCTGCGCGGGCGCTCCCCCGGGTCCGGTCTCACTCCTCCCCCTCATCTGAGACCGGACCCGGGCGCCTCTCTTCTCCTGTCATCCCGCATCGACCCTGCTGACATCGGCCACGCTGTCTATCACAGCGAAGTGACCCGTGTGTTCGGTCGCGCTCGGTGCCCATCACCCGCCTTGACGCTCGCTTTTCCGAGGCGCACAGTGCGCGTGCGCCGCTCGGGGTGCCGCCGGCGAAGTCGCCGCGGCTGAGAGCATACCCGCTGAACCTGATCCGGACCATGCCGGCGGAGGGAAGCGGCGCGGCGGTCTTTGACCGCTCCGCCGGCGCGTCCGTGGAGACGCCACGATGCGCGCCCAGCCCCTGCTTCTGCTGCCGGCGTTGCTGCTCGCCACGCCCCGTCCGGCCGCGGCCTGGGATGCGTTCAACGACACCCGCTCCAAGGCCCGATTTGCCCTGACCAGCGATGAC
>JAGQJJ010001164.1 GCA_020430675.1 Myxococcales bacterium | reverse complement strand
CGGCGCGGCGCAAGATGGGCGCGTTGATCGACGTGGCCGCCCTGCCGCGCGAGGGCGACCGGCCGGCCATGCTCGTGGCGCTGCGCAAGCGCGGGGGCGAAAACGGGCTCGTATTTGCGCCCGACCGCGCCAGCGGCGAGCCGCCCGGCGTCTATCTGCTTGCCTTGGGGCCCGACGGGCTCGAAGAGGTCGACCGCCTGCCCCCGATCGAGGGCGAAGAGGAGCCGGGCAACGTCCTGGTCGCCGATCTCGAGGGCGATGGCGTGCGCGAGGTGGTGGTCCGCTACAAGAAGGACAACACGCGGGGCAGCCGCCTGTATCGTCGTCGCGCAGGAGGAGGCTACGACGACCTCGTTCTGGGCGGCCTCGTGCCGATCGGCGTGGACGACGTCGACGGCGACGGCCGCGACGAGTTGCTGGTGGCCGATGATGATCAGGGCGGCAAGCTGGCGTGGCTCGGCTGGCCTGGGCCGGCGCTGCCCACCCGAACGCCGACCTTCACAAAGCCTGCCGTCGCCCCGGGCCGCGTCGCGGCGATCGAAGACATGGTGGCGCTGGGACTGTTTGAGCCGGCGGCCGAACAGTACCTCCTGCACGCCGAGCTGAACGCCGGCGAACCGCGCGCCCGCTTTCGGGCGGCCGAACTGCTCGAATCGGCCGGCGCGCTGTCGCGGGCCGGCGAGCTGTATGTCGCGCTCTCGTCCGACGCCTCGGTCGGCCAGACCGCGGACCAAGGCGCGGCGCGGGTCTTCGCGGCGACGAGCGAAGTCGGCAGCGAACACGCGGCGCTGCAACGCCTGTTGGCGCGCGACGCGCTGCCGGCCGACCAGCGCGAACGCGCCACGGCGCGGCTGAACGCGCTCAACGCCGAGGGGCTCACCACACTGGACTTCACCGAGCCCCTCAATGCCGCTTGGCGCATCGACGCGCCCGATCGACTGCGGCGCGACAAGGTCGAAGGCGGGCTGCTGGTCGACGCCTTCCTGCACGACGGACGAATCGCCGCGCTGCCGCTTCGAGTAAATGGCGACCGACTGGTCATTGAATTCGAGATCGACATCGAGCGCATCGAGTATGGCAGCGGGCTGTACTTCGCGCTGCGCACGGGACGGCCAGACGCGGACGAGGGTACGACCGAGCTGGGCGTGCTGACCATCTTTGGCTGGGGCGGCGCCGATCTGGTCAAGCAGCTCGTCTATCTGGGGGCGGGGGGTTATCGCCTGGTCGACCACGATCGCCGTCTCTTGAGCACCCACGGGTATCCGATTCGCCTGACCGCGGTTTTCGACCGACGTGTCGGCGAGATGTCGATGGTCTCTGAGGGGCGCGTTCAGCGCGTGCCGCTGCCTGATCTGGCGAAGATGGCCGAGGAGGTGACGCTGTCCATCACCGCTTCTCCGCGCACGCGGTCCGAGCAGGGCGAGATTCGGGCCCGGTTGCGGCGGCTCTCGGTCGCCGGCGCTTCGGTCGACGGCGCGGTCGCCGGCCCGCCGAGCGGCACCGCGCTGGCGCGGCAGCGCCTCGTCGAGAGCGACGCACGCGGCGCGCTGGCGGCGCTTGACGGCGTCGACGAAGCGGCCGACGCCTC
>JAGQJJ010001163.1 GCA_020430675.1 Myxococcales bacterium | reverse complement strand
CGAGCAGGACAACTGCCCGAAGATCGCCAACCCGGGCCAGGAAGACATCGACGGTGATGGCATCGGCGATGTGTGCGACGAGCCGAACGAGCTTCGCGGCAACTTCCCGTTCGACGGCTGTCTGCAGGCGCCGGGTGGTCCGACGCCCGCGGCGCCGGTGCTGCTGATGCTGCTGGTTGGTGCATTGATCGTCCGCCGGCGGCGGGGCTGAGGACGCGCGCGTGGTTGTCATCGAGCGCAACGCGCCGTGCCCTTGCGGCAGCGGCCTCAAGTACAAGAAGTGCCACCTGGGCAAGCCACTGCCCGGTGAGCGCGCGGCGGCGACGCCCGCCGAGCGCGCGGGGCGCCGCAATGCCTTGCTGCTCGGTGGGGTCGGCGTGGCGGTTGCGATCGGCGTCGGCATTGGCATGGGCACCTATGCCGGCCTGGTCGTCGCGGCCGCCTGGGCGCTGGCGCTGGCCGCCTACCTGAGCTTCCGCGACCCGCCGCCGCCCAACGAAGACGCGGGCGATCCCGCCGCGCTCAACTTCGGTCGCGACGATCGCTGACCACGGGTCGGCCGCGTGTATTGGGTCGTCGCCCGCTTCTTCGGCTTTGTCGTCGCCCTCTTCTATCGGCAACGTCTTCTCGACGGCCCCCCGGTGCCCGCCGGCCCGGTGGTCCTGGTCGGCAACCACCCCAACGGCCTGATCGACCCCGTCTTGGTCATGCGCGCTGCCGGGCGGCCGGTGCGCTTCCTCGCCAAACACCCGCTGTTCAAGCTGCCGGTCATCGGGCAGCTTCTGCGCTGGGTACGCGCGCTGCCGGTCTACCGTGCGCAGGACGGCGCGAGCGGCGCCGAGAATCGGGGCACCTTCGCCGCGGTGCACGCCGCGCTCGGCGCCGGCGACTGCATCTGCCTTTTCCCCGAAGGCATCAGTCACAACGAGCCCACATTGCAGCCGCTGAAGACCGGCGCCGCCCGCATGGCATTGGGCGCCGAGGCCGAGTCATCGGTGGGGCTTGGGGTCAGCGTCGTGCCGGTGGGCCTGATCTACCGCGACAAAGCGACCTTTCGCAGCGAGGTTGCCATCCAGACCGGCGAGCCGATCGTGCTCGCTGCCGATTGGCGCGCCCGCCACGCCGCTGCGCCGCGCGAGACCGCCCAGGCGTTGACCGCACTGATCGGCGAGCGTATCCGATCGGTGACGCTCAATCTGGACGCCTGGGCCGATCTGCCGCTGCTCGATCTGGCCGGGCGCATCTGGCGCGACGCCGACGACCCGGCGGTCCGGCTGCGCGCGTTTGCCGAGGGCCAGCGCAGCTTCCTCGCCCGCGAGCCCGCGCGCATCGACGCGCTGCGGCTGCGCGTGCTGGCCTTCGCGGCGGATCTGGCCAGCCTGGGCCTCAACGCTGAGCACCTCGACGCGCTCGATCGGCCGTTGAACGTGGGCCGCGCCCTGCGCTTTGCGGGTCGCCAGGCGCTGGCGCTGCTGATCGGCCTGCCGGTGGCGCTGCTGGGCGCCATCGCCTATTTTGTGCCCTATCAGGCGGTCCGGCTGGTGGCGTGGGCGCTGCATCCCGATCTGGACGTGGTCGCCACGGTCAAGGTG
>JAGQJJ010001162.1 GCA_020430675.1 Myxococcales bacterium | reverse complement strand
CCGCCATCGGCGCGCCGTTGACCCGCACCTCGGCCCCGGTCGGCTCGACCTGCACCACCAGCTTGCCGGTGCAGCCCGAAGCGGCCTCGGCCCGCCGCACGCGCGCATCGGCCGCCTGGGCGCAGTCGCCGCACGCGGCGAGGAAGCGGTCAAAGGCCTCGACCGCCGCGCCGCAGGTCTCGGGCCGCAGCGCGTGGGCCACGCCCAGGTTGAAGAGAAAACCCTGCTCGGGCACGACCGCGTAGGCCGCGGCAAACTCAGCAGCCGCCGCGCAACCCTGTCCGGCGGCGGCGTGGCTGAAGGCGGCCTCCTGATGCGCAAAAGCCCGCCCCCGCGCCGCACCGGTCAGCGGCACGGCGGTCGGCTGCCCACGATCGATGCGCAGCGTCGCCGGCTGGCCCGGTGCCACGCAGACCACCGCGCCCCGCCGCTCGCCGTCGGGCCAGGTGGCGATGACCCGGTGCGCCCCGGCCCACAGGCGCGGCGGCGCATCGGTCGCCGCCCCGGCGGGCACCGTCTCGACCGTCAGCGCACCACTGCACCGAGGTTCGGCTTCGGCCTGCACCTTGACGCCCGCCGCGCAGTCGGCGCCGCAGGCCGCGAAGTAGCGTGCCAGCGTCGCGCCGGCCGCCTCGCAGCGCGCCGGCTCGCCGGCCAGCACCCGCGCCGCATCGGCCAGGTGCCCGGGCTGATGGTCCAGCTCAAACGCCTGCTCATGCTCAACGGCCGCCAACGCGATATCGCCCGCGCCCAGCGCCCGCTCGGCCGCGGCGACATGCGCCTCGACCGCCGGCGCCGCGTGGGCCACCCGGGCAAAAAGCGCCAGCATCGTCAGCAGAAAGGCAGTGCCGCGCATCCGCATCCTCGATCGTGCGAGTCGGATCTTTAGCAGACGTGCTAGGCTCACACCACCGCGCCGCAAGTCACGACCGCCGCCATTGACCGACGACTCTCCCGATACGCAACTCGACCCCCTCATCGGCGCCGTCTTCGATGACCGCTACGCCCTCATCGAGCGCATCGGCTCGGGCGGCATGGGCACCGTCTATCGAGCGCGGCAGCTCAATGTCGACCGCGACGTGGCGGTCAAGCTGCTGCGCGTCGACGCGCACGGCGACCCCAAGATGGTGCGCCGCTTCGAGCGCGAGGCGCGCATCATCGCTCGCCTGCGCGACCCCCACACGCTGAAGCTGATCGACTTCGGCCGCCGCCCGAACGGCCAGCTCTACCTGGTCTGCGAGTACCTCTCGGGCCAGTCCCTCGCCGCCCGCCTGCGCCACGGCGCGCTCACGGTCGGGCAGACGCTGCGCGTGCTGCGCGCCATCTGTGACTCGCTCATCGAAGCCCACGCCGAGGGCATCGTTCACCGCGACCTGAAGCCGGCCAACCTCTTCCTCGAAGCGGTGGGGCATCGCGAGGTCGTCAAGGTGCTCGATTTTGGCATCGCGCACTGGTCCGAAGGCACCACCAGCGACTCGACGCTCACCGTCGGCGGCACGCCCAGCCATATGTCGCCCGAGCAGGCCCGCGGGGTCGACCTCGACGCGCGCACCGACCTCTATAGCCTGGGCGTCGTGCTCTTCGAGATGCTC
>JAGQJJ010001161.1 GCA_020430675.1 Myxococcales bacterium | reverse complement strand
CCCCTCCGGTCTCCGCCGCGTGGTCGGCGTGCGTTATGTAATTCTACCCGATCGTCGGGGGTCGTGGGGCAAGGGATTCTCCGCGTCTTGCGATCGGCTATGATGGGGCGGTGCAGGAGAAAACGTGGCCCGCCGATCCCGAACCTTTCGCCCCGACCCCCACGAAGAGGAGCGCCGGCGCCTGCGCGCGCGGCGTGACGGCGTGACGATCCCCAGCGGCTCGGCGCCGAGCCTGGCCGGCCGCCTCATCGCGCTCGGCCTGGTGCCGGCGAGCAAGGACGGCACGCGCTATCAGAGCCGCGAGGGGCTGGACGTCGAGGTGATGCTCGTCTGCGAGCACCCGACGCGGTGCGCCATCACCGTGCGCCATCCGGCCATGTCACCGAAGCTGAGCATCGGCGCCGAGACCACCGGCTCGCGGCTGGGCAAATGGGTCAGCGGCGAAGACGTGCAGACCGGCGACCCCGACTTCGACGCGGCCGTCCTGCTGCGCGGCGACGAGGCCGAGTGCCTCGCGCGCCTGACGCACCAGGCCCGCGGTGAGGTGACCGCGCTGCTCAACGGGGGCGATGTGCGCGATGGCATGGTGCGGTGGGCGCGCGCCGCCAAGGTGCCGCTGCCCGACATCGACAACCGCGTCGCGCGCCTCATGTGGCTCGCCCGCGCGCTGGGTGGCCCGGTCGACATCGACGTGCGGCTCTTGCAGACCGCGCGCGCTGATCCCCTCCCCGGCGTGCGGCGGCGCGCGCTGGCGATGTACCTGGCCCGTGGCGGCGAGATCGGCGGCGTGGCGCGGCGACGGCTTCTGGCCGATGACGACGCCTGGGTGCGCCTTCTCGCGGCGAAGGCCGCCGACGACCAGACGACGCTGATCGCGCTGGCCGTCGACGCCAAGACGCCCGCCGAGGTGCGCGCCGTCGCGCTGGAGCGTTTGTTGAGCGCGCCGCCCGACGCGCTGCTGTCGATCTTCGACCGCGCCGCGGCGACCGATGTGCCGCGTCCGATCGTGCTGCGCGGCCTGCTGGCGGCGCTGGGCGGCACGGCGACGCGCGCGGGCGAGCTGGGCGAAGCTTCGGCGCTTTGCCTGCTGGCCGAAGGACCGCCCGAGCTGCGCGAGGCGATGATCGAGCGGCTCGCCGAGGTCGGCACCGAAGCATCGGTGGCCACGCTGGCTGAGCTGGCCGACGCCTTTTTCGGGCGACGCGAGCACAAAGAGCGGGCGCGCAATGCCATTCACCGCATCGCCCAGCGCCAGGGCGGGCTGCGCCAGGGCGGGTTGTCGATCGTCGACGCCGATGGCGGCCTCGCGTTGATCGATGACGAGAAAGATTGACCATTGGGTCATGTTTATATCGCACACGGCGATCTGACGGCGGTGGCGGCCGACGCCTGGCTGCTGCCGACCGATGCGTCGCTGCATGTGACCACCGGCTGGTGGACCGACGCGCTGACGCCGCATCTGCTGCGCCAGGGCTGCTGGTCGTCGCGCCAGGCGCGGGCGCAGCCGCCGCCGTTCTTCCTGGACGATGACTGCCGCGTGGCCCCGGTCGACCTCGACGGCGCCGCGGCGCCGCAGCCATGGCTCTGCGCCATCGG
>JAGQJJ010001160.1 GCA_020430675.1 Myxococcales bacterium | reverse complement strand
TCGACCGCCCACTCTGGATCGGCGTCGCGCCCGGCGACCCCGATACGTTGTTTGTCGTCGAGCAGGGCGGCGTGATCTGGGCCTTCGACAACCGCGACGACGTCGCCGACCGCGCCGAGTTCCTGCGCCGGGCCGTCTACCGCAACAACAACGAAGAGGGCCTGCTCGGCCTGGCCTTCCACCCCGAGTACGCCGAGAACGGCCGCTTCTACATCTATTACTCGGCCAACGGCGGCGTCTGCCCCGCCGGCACGGACCGCTGCTCGGTGCTCGCCGAGCTGCGACGCGCCGACCGACGACGCGCCGACCCCGCCTCGGAGCGCCGCCTGCTCGTCATCGGCGAACCCTATGGCAACCACAACGGCGGCGACCTGCACTTCGGTCCCGACGGCCTGCTCTACGTCGGCGTCGGCGACGGCGGCAGCGGAGGCGACCCGCGCGGCAACGGCCAGAACCCGCGCACGCTGCTCGGCAGCATCCTGCGCATCGACGTCGACGGCGCGGCGCCCTATGGCATCCCCGCCGACAACCCCTTCGCCGACGGCGTGGGCGGCGCGCCCGAGATCTATACCTGGGGCATGCGCAACCCCTGGCGAATGCGCTTCGATGGCAGCACCGGCGCGCTGTGGGTCGGCGATGTGGGCCAGAACGCCTGGGAAGAAGTCGACAAGATCGTGGCCCCCGGCAACTTTGGCTGGAACGTGCGCGAAGGCTTCGCCTGCTATGGCGCGCGGCAATGCGCCGATGGCTTCGAAGAGCCGATCTGGGTCTACGACCACAACGACGGCCTCTCGATCACCGGCGGCCCGGTCTATCGCGGCCCTGACCTGCCCGAGCTTTGGGGCAGCTATCTCTTCGCCGATTACAGCTCGGGCCGCCTCTGGGCGCTGCGCGAGCGCCCGCCCGCCGAGCCCGAGGTGACGCAGCTCACCGCCGGCTCGCAGTTGACCAGCTTCGGCGAAGACGCCGACGGCCGCGTCTACCTGACCAGCTTCGTCGGCCGGCGCAGCATTCTACGCCTCGACCGCGCCGCGCCGCCGATGGGCCCCGAGTTCCCGCGGCTGCTCAGCGAGACCGGCTGCTTCGCCGACACCGCCACCCATGCCTTGGCGCCGGGCGTGGTGCCTTACGGCGTCAACCGACCGCTCTGGAGCGATGGCGCCACCAAGCTGCGCTTCGTCGCGCTGCCGCCCGGCGAGTCCGCGCGCTACGTCGAAGACGAAGCCTGGCAGATGCCGGTGGGCACGGTGCTCATCAAGACGTTCCTCATCGACGAGGCCGGCCGCCCCGAACCGCGCCGGCTCGAGACGCGCATGTACACCCGCGAAGCCCAGGCCTGGCGCGGCTATACCTGGCGCTGGAACGAAGACCAGACCGACGCGGTGCTGCTCGACGGTGCCTTCGACGAAGTCATCGACACGCCCGACGGCGAACTGCTCTGGCATTACCCATCGCGCGTCGAATGCGACCAATGCCATACCGCCGCCGCCGGCTTTGCGCTCGGTTGGCGCACGCGCCAGCTCAACGGCCGCTTCGACCTCGATGGCATCGGCTACGATCAGATCGCCGCGTTGAGCGAGCGTGGCTACCTCGAAGGCGCGCC
>JAGQJJ010001159.1 GCA_020430675.1 Myxococcales bacterium | reverse complement strand
TTGGCGCGCGCGTCGTCCACCTGCTGCGGATCGGCGCTGGCGATGCCCATCGGGAAGAGCCGCCCGGTGCCATCGCCGCCCTGCCAATCGCCCGCCGCCACGCAGATGACCCCGGTGTCGGCCGGCGCGTCTTGCGCCTCGCACGTCGCGTTCTCGGCCAGCGCCGCCGCCAGCGGCACGCTGACGTCGTTGCGATCGCCCGCGACCGCAAAGCCGCGCAGCACGCCCATCTCGCGCGGCGTCAGCAATTGCACCAGCGCGCTCAGATCGCTCTGGCCCGCCGACAGCTGCGCGGCGATCTGATCGACCGGCACCTTGCCCGCCAGGGCCACCAGCTCATCGCCGGCCTGCGGGTAATGGAACAGCGCGAAGCGGTGCTCCTCGACCGTGACCGGGAAGCCCAGCAGCGTCTCGCCCTGCTGCGGCACGTACAGGTTGCCCGGCACCGCCGCCGGGGGCACGAGCTGGCCGGGCAGGCCTTGCGTCACCGCGTCCCAGCAGTCGAAGCGGCTGAGCAGCCGGGGCAGCGCCAGCGTCGCCAGGAAGGCCAGGTCGAACGAGCCCATCACCAGGCCCATATCGGCCTGCCCGTCGCGGGCCAGGTTGTCGAAGTCGGTCAGCGCGCCCCGCAGCGTCGCTTCGGCGGGGCGGTTGTCGGCCATCTCGCGCACCGGCACCACGACCACGCTGCCGCCAAACCCGAAGAGCGTCACGTTCTCGCGCCCCGCGGCGCCCACGGTGACCGTCACCCCGCCCGACAGGCCATCGGCGAAGTCGGTGAACAGGGCCACGCCCGCCGCATCGGTGCGGGCCACGTTGCTGCCCGCCGGCGCCGCGCCGCGCAGCGCCGCCGCCGCATCGGGCTGAAGAATGTTGCCCGGCCGCGGCCCCACCATCGCAAAGCCATCGGCGATGGGCGCGCCGCTCTCGGCGGCCACCATGCGGACGCGCAGGTTGCCATCGAGCCCGCAGCCGCCGGTGACCAGATTGCCGTTATAGGCCACCGCCGGCGCCACCTGAATGACCGGCCGCGCCTGCAACGCCACGCGCTGCCCGGCGTCGCAGCCGAGCGTCACCGACACGGTGAGCTGCCCGGCGTTGGCCGGCGCGGTGACCACGCGGTACACCGTGCCGCCTTGCCGCTGAATGGGTCCAAGCGCCGCCGCCGGCTGCACCGCGATGTCGACGTCGACCGCCGGATCGGCGATGTCCACCGAGATCACCGCCCGCGCGCCGCTATTGGCCGTCAGGCACGCCGACGAGACCGTCACCGGGGTGTTGAGCGGCACGTCGGGGCAGCCGGCGAGGTTGCAGCCGTCATCGACCTGGCCATTGCAGTCTTCGTCCAGGTTGTTGCCGCATGCTTCGGGCGCCGGCAGCACCTCGCCGTTGCAGCCGCTCAGCGCGCCATCGACGCAGGTCTGCTCGCCCGCGACGCAGACGCCCACGCCGGCGGTGCCGGGTGGGCCCGAGTAGCAGGCCACGCGCACGTCATCGACGCGCCGGTCGCAGTTGTCGTCGATGCCATTGCACACCTCGACCGCGTCCGGGTTGACGTCGCGGTTGCCATCATCGCAGTCGCCGCCATCGACCGTGAAGCCATCACCG
>JAGQJJ010001158.1 GCA_020430675.1 Myxococcales bacterium | reverse complement strand
CGCCATCACCCCGAAGAGGTCGGCGATCTGCATGATGGGCAGGAACAGGTACTGGCTGTTGCCCATATAGGCCGGGAAGATACGCGGCACCGCCAGCTCGAGGGCGACCATGCAGATCGGAGCCGACCACTCGATGCCGAGCGAGGTGGTATTGCCGATGCGGTTGATGAACCACGCCCAAAGGCCCCAGATGAGGCCGAGCCACAGGCTGTGCAGCAAGAGGCCGAGCAGGCCGACCCAGAGCGGCAGGCCGCCGAAGGTCTCGAGCAGCGTGGCGATCCAGTAATAACCGCCCGCGTTGATGATCGTGCCGCAGGCCAGGCCCCACCAGAAGGCGGCGCGCGGGGCCTTGTCCTTGAGCACAAAGAACAGCGGGACGTGGCTGAACCAGATGAGCGGCCAGAAGGTGAGGTCGGGCGCCCAGGCCGTCGGAAAGGCGGCGAAGGTCAGCACGCCGGCGACCGTGATCAGGAAGAGGTCGCGCAGCCGCCGGCCGGCTTTCGATTCAGCCATCGGCCGCTTCCACCGCCTCGGCGCCGGGTCCGACGCAGAGCCGCAGCGCGCCGGGCATCAGGCGCCAGCGGGCCGGCAGGCGGCCGGGCTGCTCGCCGTCCATGTCGATGAGCACCTCTTCGCCGGGCTCGGCCGGCTCGGCGCGCACCTCGCGGGCGTGGTAGAGGTCGATGCCGTCGACCGAGAGATGCTCGCCGCGGTAGACGCTGCCGGTCTTGGCCATCAGCGTGAGCAGGCTCAGGTCGCCCATGACCACCACGTCGAAGCGGCCGTCGTTCATCATCGCGCCGGGCGCGACCTTCATGCCGCCGCCGAAGAAGCGGGCGTTGGCGATGACGCCGTTGTAGAGGCGCAGCACCAGCGTCTGCTCGTTGGCGGCGCCGGGATCGAGGGTGATGCGCACGCGCTTCTTCTTGTAGCGCAGCGTGCCGCGCACGGTGCCGATCAGGAAGCTCGCCTTGCCGCCGAGCGCCTTGGTGGTGTGGTTGACCGCGTCGACCACCAGCCCCGAGACGCCGAAGCTGCTGATGTTGATGAAGTACTTGTCGACCTCGGCGCCGTCGGGCGACAGGCAGGTCAAGCGGCCGATGTCGACCGGCACCGGGCGTTGGCCGGCGTGCTCGATGGCCTCGGTGGCTTCGAGCGGCAGGCCGATCGACCGGCGCAGATCACCGCCGGTGCCGGTGGGCACGACCGAGAGCATGGCGTCGGGCGCGAGCGACTTGCCGTCGGCGAAGAAGCCGTTGACCACCTCGTTGTGGGTGCCATCGCCGCCCACCGAGAGGATGTGCTTCGCGCCCGCTTTGAGCGCGTCGCGCGTGAGCGCCGTGCCCTGGCCGGCGGCCTCGGTGAAGAGGGCCTCGAAGTCCTCGCCGAGCCGGGCGCGCAGGGCGACCGCCAGCTCGGGCCAGCGCTTGCCGGTGCGCCCGTTGGCGCTCGCCGGGTTGACCACCACCACCGTCGAGCGGCTCAATCGGTTTCTCCTGTTGCAGCGTGCATCTCTGCGGGCAGGCCGGCGACCAGGGCTTCGGCCCATGAGAACACCGGGCGCGGGGCGAGCGCGGCGCGCAGATGGGCGGCGCAGGCGCCGGCGATGA
>JAGQJJ010001157.1 GCA_020430675.1 Myxococcales bacterium | reverse complement strand
TGCAGGCCCAGGACGTACGAGACACGGCCGGCGACCACGCTGTGCGCGTTGCTGGTGCCGGTCTGCGAGTTGATCTGGCCGTACACCGGGTGGCGGCGCAGGCGGTTGGCGTACTCGTTCATGCTGTAGCCGACGTAGACCCCCGTCGGGCTGCCGGCGAGGCTGCCGGGCGCGATCGCGGCGTCTTCGAGCGCGGCGTAGGCCGTGTCGAGCACGACACGCTGTTGGGGGTCCATCTGGAGGGCTTCACGGGGCGAGATGCCGAAGAAGCGCGGGTCGAAGTCGTTGAAATCGGAGACAAATCCGGCCCGGCGCACGTAGATGCCGCGCGGGTTTTTGTGGTCGGGGTCGTAATGAGCGTCGAGGTCGAAGCGGTCGCGGGGGATCTCGGTGAGCGCGTCGACCTCGTCGACCAGCAGCCGCCAGAAGGCTTCGACCGAGGGCGCGCCGGGCAGCCGGCAGGCCATGCCGACGATCGCGATGGGCGGGCTCTGGGCCGGGGCGGCTTCGGCTTCGGCGAGCTGGGCCTTGAGGCCCTTGATCTCGCGGACGGCGCGCAGCAGCAGCGCTTTGGTGTCAGGCGCGGCCATCACTCGTCCTCCCCGCCCAGCTCGGCGAGCAGGATGGCCGCCAGCTCGGCTTCCGAGAGCGCGTCGAGGCCATCGGCTTGGGGTTCGGGCGCGGGCGGCGTGGGCGGCGGCGCATCGGGGGGGGCGAGGCGCGCCGAGAGCCAGCGCGCGAGCTGGTTGATGGTGGGGTGCTCGAAGAGCGTGGTGGCCGAGAGGCGCTCGTCGAGGGCGCGGGCGACGGTGTTGCGGATCTCGATCGACATGAGCGAGTCGACGCCCAGGTCGATGAAGGGGCGATCGAGCGCCATCGGCGCCGCGGGGTCGAGGCCGAGGGCGCGGGCGACCAGGGCTTGCAGGTAGTCGAGCAGCGCTTCGACGCGGCCATCGGCGTCGAGGGCGAGCAGCCGGGCGCGCAGGTCGGTCGGACCGGCGGCTTGGGGGCGGGCGTCGCGCAGCTCGGCGAAGAGGGCGGCTTCGGGCATGACCTCGCCGGTCGACGTCGCGATCAGCTCGGTCACGTCGTGGGCGATGACGCGCTCGAGCACGACCAGCCCCTCGGCCGGGCTCAGCGTCGGCATGCGGTCGCGCAGCGGCGCGGCGAGGCGGGCGGCCATGCCCATCTCGGAGAAGCCGCCCCAATCGAGGCAGGTGGCGACGAGGCCGGCGGCGCGGCGTGCGTGGGCCAAGGCGATCAGGAAGGCGTTGGCCGCGGTGTAGGCCGCCTGGGCCGCGGCGCCGAGCCAGGCGGCGAAGGAGCCGTAGAGCACGAAGAAGTCGAGGTCGCGCCCGGCGACCGCATGGTGCAGAGCCAGGGCGCCCGCGACCTTGGGCGCAAAGACAGCGCCGAGGCGCGCCGGGGTCAGGTCGAGCAGCGGCGCGTCGTCGAGCACGCCCGCAGCGTGGATGACGCCGCGCAGGGGGCGATCGGCGGGCAGCGCGGCGAGCGCGGCATCGATGGCGCCGGGGCGGGCGACGTCGTCGGCGACCACGCGCACGGTGGCGCCCGCGGCGCGCATGCGGGCCAGGGCGGCGCGGGTCTCATCGG
>JAGQJJ010001156.1 GCA_020430675.1 Myxococcales bacterium | reverse complement strand
GGAGCCTCGATGCGCGCCCGGGCATCCTTCGGGTGAAGGCCGGCCTCCGTGCGGCCGCGAGGGACGAGCCGGTGCCCGGCCGCAGGTCGGCGCGGCGCCAGCGCGGGGCGAAGAGCAGGCGGTCGATCGGCAGACCATGCAAGGCTGAGAGGTCAGCGCGGCGCAGCTTCACCGTGTCGATGCCGCCGAAGACGCGGCCCGCGGGGTCGATGAGCCGAATCGTCGCGCCGACGAGCGCGGTGCCGTCGAGCGCACGGACGTCGATGGCGGCGAAGAACCGCTCGGGCAGCGGTCGGGCCAGGCGCACGCCGTCGAGCGCCGCGGGCAGGTGCGTGCCGTCGTCGTCCGCCCAGTCGGCGGCGCCGCCCATGCCCTGCAGGACGGCGTCGAGCAACGCGGGCGCGGCGAAGGCGTCGCCGGGGTCGTCGGCCAGCGCCGCGGGGCGTTGCACGGTGACCAGCAGCGCATTGTCTTCGCCGCGCCGCACTTCGGTGATGCCACGCAAGCGCGGCCCATAATCGAGCTTTCGGCGGGCGAACCAGGCGTACATCTCGCCGACATCGCGCAGGGTCGGACATCGGGCGCGCAAGGCGTCGAGATCGACCCGCGCCTCGGCAAACGGCGCCGCGCGCGCGATGTGCAGCCGCGCGTGCAGCATGAAGCCGTCGTCGGCCTCGGCGAAGGCTTCGACGTCGATGCGTCCGTCGGGCGCCGGGCGACCGAACAGCAGCTGGAAGGCCACGCCGCCCTCAGGCACGCGCAGCGGGCGCTCGAACTCGGCGCCGCCGAGCACGAGGTCGTCGGTGCAAAGCGTCACGGCGCCCACATGGCGCGCCAGGACGATCCAGGTGGTCCCGGGCACGACAACGACGCCGCGCACGGTGTGGTCGGCGAGGAACGGCGCGGTCGCGACGTCGAAGCGCCCCTCGGCGATGGTCTCGCCGCGCGCCGTGCGCGTGATACGGTCGATCAACGGGTGCGGACGCGGCGTCGTGGGCGCGGCGGGCGGGCGCGCCGGCAGCTCGAGGTGCGTGCGCACCAACGGATAGGTCGGCAAGGTGACCTTGCGCGGCCGCTCGCCGGCAAAGAGCGCGGCCCATGGCCCGGTTGCGCCGGCCACATAGGCGCCGCCCACCGCGCAGAGCGCCGCCAGGCCGATGGGCCCGCCGGGCAGCGGCATCGCGCCCACGTCCGGCTCGGCGACGCCGGTGAAGACGCGCGGTGCGCTGCGCCCGGCGATGAAGGCTTCGAGCCCTTCGATCAGACGGCCGCGATCGGCGCCGATGACCGCCAGACGATGCGGGCGGTGGGCGCGGCCGGCGGCGGCGGTGTAGCAGAGATCGCGCAACGGCACCGCGGGGTCGCGCACCGCAGCGATGAAGCGCTCGGCCAGCGCATTGAGCGCCGCAGGCGAGTGGGCCGACAGCACCAGCAGCCGGGCGGCGGGCGATTCGGCGTGGCCTTCGACCGCGGGCGCCTCTTCGAGCACCAGATGCGCGTTGGTGCCGCCGATGCCAAATGAGCTGATCCCGGCCCGGCGTGGGCCCGCGCTGGTCCAGGGCTCGCTCCGGGTCGAGACTGAGAACCGCTCGCCGAACTGGATGCGCGGATTGGCCGCTTC